>JAURNB010000038.1 GCA_030830415.1 Acidimicrobiales bacterium
GTTCTCGGGTGCAGCAATCGGGTTCGTTGGTTGGGGCGTATGGGCTCACCACATGTTTGCTTCCGGGCTTGGGCCTGTGTCGGTAGCGGTCTTCTCCATTTCCACAATGGCTATTGCAATTCCGACCGGTGTAAAAATTGTGAACTGGACACTCACTTTGTGGGGCGGCAAATTGCGCTTTACAGCTGCAATGCATTTCGCCATTGGTCTCATTGTGCTCTTCACCATCGGTGGTTTGTCAGGTGTAACGCACTCAGTAGCACCTTCTGACACACAACAAACCGATACGTACTACATCGTTGCGCACTTCCACTACGTGCTATTTGGTGGAGCAGTGTTCGGACTCTTCTCTGGTTTCTATTATTGGTGGCCAAAAATGTTTGGCAAGACCCTCAATGAAAAATTGGGTAAGGCCAACTTCTGGATGATGGTCATTGGTATGAACATGACATTCGGCCCAATGCACATCTTGGGTCTCCAAGGTCAGCCGCGCCGTATGTACCAATGGACCGAAGCACGAGCTGGTGAAGGATTCTTCAACCTCGCGTTCTGGAACCAAGTTGCTTCAGTGGGTTCAATCATCTTGGCGGTTGGTGTTTTGCTCTTCATCATCAACGTTGTCAAAACAGCCCGCAGTAAGGAACTCGCTCCGCTTGACCCATGGGATTCACGCACTTTGGAGTGGATGACCAGTAGCCCACCAAAGGAACACAACTTCGATGTCATTCCTACCGTGCATCACCTCGATGAGTTCTTCCATCGCAAGTATCAGCAAGATCCTGTTACGCATGAATATAAGCAAATTGCAACCGCCGAAGAGATTCTCGCCGATCAAGAAGCCCATGCCGACAAGCACATTCATATGCCTTCACCGTCGTATTGGCCAATTGTTCTTGCAGCAACTTTGCCCATCATCACGACTGGTGTCATCTACTCAATACCAGTAGCCATCGTTGGCGGTATTTTCTTGGTGTTGGCAATGTTCGGTTGGGCCCTCGAGCCATCAACTGCACCTGAAACCGATTTCGACCCTCCCGCAGCGGGAGAAAGCACGAAGGAGTTGGCTCCACTTGTCTGACGTAGCAGTTCACGAAGCCGATCACGGCACACACGGACACACCACTACAACGGGTTTGTCCAATAACAAAGTTGCGATGTGGCTCTTTTTGGGCTCAGAGTGCTTGTTGTTTGGTGGCCTCATCAGCACATACATGTTGTACCGCGGTCGTGTTTCAGAAGGACCACGCCCCGGAAACGTATTCGATATTCCGTTTACATCGGTGAGCAGTTTTATTTTGCTGATGAGTTCGCTCACCATGGTGCTGGCAGTTTCTGCTGCGCAAAATCGTGATGACCGCGGAACCACCTTGTGGCTGACAATTACCGCACTTCTTGGTGCCACTTTCGTTGGTGGTCAGGTGTATGAATTCACAGCGATGTACAACGAGGGCTTAGGTTTCACCACCAGCCTCTTTGGCTCAAGCTTTTACACGCTCACCGGCTTCCACGGGGTTCACGTAACCGTCGGAATCATCATGCTCATGTCACTTGTTGGCATTATTAAGCGCAGCACCATTCCTGGCGACAAAGCAGAAGTTGTTGAACTTATTGGTTTGTATTGGCACTTTGTCGACGTGATCTGGATCATTATTTTCACGCTCGTTTATCTCATCCCGGCATAATTCGCACCCTCGAACGAAGGTTCCACTATGACAGCTGCAACAGAAACTCATTCAGAACACGATCACTCACATGATGATCATGCTCAACACGGCATGAGCAATGCTGGTTACATTCGCATTGCCATCATCTTGGCAGCCATGACCGCACTAGAAGTTTCTACGTACTACGTCGACTTTGGTGCACTTTTCATGCCAGTACTGCTTGTTTTGATGGTAGTGAAGTTTTTTATTGTGGTTTCGTACTTTATGCATTTGAAGTTCGACAACAAACTGTTTAGCTTCTGTTTTTATGCAGGACTCTTTCTCGCAGTCATGGTGTACGTCATCGCTCTTGCAACTTTCAAGTTCTTCGCGGCATAACAAGTAGAGCCGAGGCGTCGTGATTGCCGAAGCTGCCAACCCGCTCCTAGATCCGTGGCGCTTTCAAGCGCACCCAGAGATCTGGCTGCTCATTGTTTTTCTCGTCAGTGCTTATACATATGCAGTGAAAGTAATTGGCCCCCAGGCAGGAGTGCCCAAAGACCAAATACTGTCTCGTAAAAATCTCATTGCATTCATTGGCGCAATTGGCCTCTTATGGTTTTCCACCGATTGGCCCATGCACGACATCAGCGAGGAATATTTGTACTCCGTGCACATGTTTCAACACATGGTGCTCGCATATTTCGTACCACCCCTGGTTCTCCTTGCCATTCCTGAATGGCTCTTTCGTGCGGTCATCGGTGAGGGTAAGGCATACAGCTTTGTGAAGCGGCTGAGCAAACCCATCGTTGCGGGTTTGCTTTTCAACGTGGTGGTGATGATCACCCACATTCCGGGCCTGGTGAACCGCAGCGCGGAAAGTAGCCCTTTGCACTACGCCATGCATATTTTGGTTGTGACCACCGCACTGTGCATGTGGTCGCCTATTTGCAGCCCGGCGAAAGAGTTCCATATTGGTTATGCCGGGAAAACCATCTACCTCTTCCTCATGTCGGTGGTGCCCACGGTGCCTGCAGCTTGGCTCACCTTTGCCGAAGACTCGGTATATAAGCACTACGACATTCCCATTCGCGTGTGGGGTTTATCGGTCGAAACCGACCAACAATTAGCTGGCGCTGTTATGAAAACTGGTGGCTCATTATTCCTGTGGGCCATTGTCATTTTCATCTTTTTCAAACGATTGGCGAAGGGCTTCTACAAAGACCAGTCGTATGTCCCGGAAGCGGACACAACACTTACTTATAGCGAGGTCGAAAAAGCTTTCGCTCAAAGCCCAGCGCCAAAAGAATAAAGCCGTAACCCGGTACCTGCCACGATGTGGGCTGTAGGCCAGTAAGTGTATTAAGTACATTATAAATGTATAGAGTACTTATATATGAGTATTCAGTACGCAAAGCAGACCCAACCCCGCGGCGTGGGGAAATCGCTTTTTACCGCCCTCGCAATCTTCTTTGCATCAATAGTTGCTGTGGTGGGTGGCGCGAATGTGCAACCAGCGAACGCCGCTGCAATGTCTGGGTTCACCCAGGTGTCGGTAGGAAACTCCTTCACGTGTGCGGTAAAAAGCGATGGCACGGTGTGGTGTTGGGGATACAACAATGTTGGCCAACTTGGCAACGGCACAACAATAAATGCAAGCCGCCCAGTTCAGGTAAGTGGGCTCACAGGCGCAACACAAGTCGCTGCTGCCGAAACCCAAGCATGTGCAGTAAAGAGCGATGGCAGGGTGTGGTGCTGGGGCGGAGCGCGTCTTGGTAACGGCTCCGCTGCCGGTTCGACCGTGCCGGTTCAGGTAAGTGACCTCACCACCGCAACACAGATTTCGGGAAACTATTCACACTTTTGCGCACTCAAAGCCGATGCATCGGTGGTGTGCTGGGGCTGGAATGTTCTCCAGAACCTCGGAGACGGTACAACCACCGATCGACTCGTGCCCACCGCACTGAGCCCTGCACTTCCTATGGGAGCAGTACAAGTAAGCGCCGGAGTCTTTGGAACGAGTGTCCTATTATCAGATGGAACGGTGAGGTCTTGGGGTGCAGGGAATAACGGTGCACTTGGTAACGGAACAAATACTTACTCAACGAGCACCAAAACTGCGCCTCTCAATTTATCGACTGTTTCTAAAATCTCTGGGGGTCCTGGCTGGGGAAATCTTTGCGCAATAGAAACCGCTGGCAGTGTTGTGAAGTGTTGGGGCCTGAATAACAACGGCCAACTCGGTATTGGTGTGGCGGCCGGTTCAGGTGCCGATTACTGGCGTTTAACACCAGTAATCGTGTCGGGGTTTACCTCAACTGTTATTTCAATTGATGCTGGCATTTACACGCCGTGTGCAGTGTTAGCAGACACATCTCTGATGTGTTGGGGGTATAACGGTCAAGGACAAGCGGGAGTTTCGGGAACGCCAGTACTCACTCCCACTGCAGTTCCCAATATGACTGGGGTTTCGCAAGTATCTACGGGGTATTACCACTCATGTGCAGTACTCAGCGATACCACGGTGAAGTGCTGGGGAAGAAATGCGTACGGTGCACTCGGCAACAACACCACAACAAACTCAGTTGCTGCGGTATCTGTTCTTGCGCCTGCAGTAACGCTCAGCACACCAACGTCAGTTGTGGCGTCAGCTACTACCTCAACGGAAAAATCAATTGATGTGACCTGGGATGCCATTGCGAGTGCATCGTCGTACTCAGTAAGAATTTACAACGCAGCAGGTTCGTCTGTGTTGGCAACAAAGACCAACGTGACAGGAACATCAACAACGCTCACTACGGCAACATATGGCTCGCTTGCTAACAACACTGCTTATAAAATTACGGTTACTGCCATTGGCGATGCTGGTGTGAATTACAGCGACTCATCAGAAAGCTCCCAAGTTTCAGTCACCACGAACCTTGTTGCAGCTACACCAACAATTTCATCACAAC
>JAURNB010000039.1 GCA_030830415.1 Acidimicrobiales bacterium
CAGTATTTGTTGGTTCAGGAATTTTCAAGAGCGATGATCCTGCTCCACGTGCACGAGCCATTGTTGAGGCAACAACTCATTTCCGTGACGCAAGTATTTTGGCAAAGGTGAGCCGTGGCTTAGGCGCACCAATGACTGGTATCGGCATGGACGAAATCAATCAGCGCTACGCAGAGCGTGGTTGGTGACCTCCAGCGCGAGGTCCTCGTAACTCATGCCAACCATCGGAGTATTAGCTCTCCAAGGTGCCTTTAATGCTCACGCTCAAGCACTGAGGCAACTCAACGCTGACGTGCGTGAAATTCGTTTACCCCAAGACCTCGATGGCGTTGATGGGGTAGTGCTGCCGGGTGGGGAAAGCACCACGATGTCGCAGTTGCTCTTATCGAGTGGCGTGTTTGATGTTCTCACCCAGCGCATTGCAGGCGGGCTTCCTGCGCTCGGAACATGTGCTGGCCTCATTCTTCTTGCCAAACGAGTGCTCGATGCGCGACCCGATCAGGTGAGTTGCTCGGTTCTCGACGTCACAGTGCGTCGCAACGGGTATGGGCGCCAAATCGACAGTTTTGAAGCAGACATTGCTATAACAGGGCTCGAAACTCCTTTTACTGCTGTGTTCATCCGTGCCCCCATCATTGAAGAGGTAGGCAGTGGGGTCGAGATCCTCGCGATGCACAATGGCGCACCTGTTGCTGTGGCTGCACAAAATGTCATTGCAGCATCATTTCACCCTGAACTCACCAGTGATGTGCGGTTTCATGAACTTTTTCTCCATATGATTTCGTCAGGTAGCACCGCTCGCGGCGCTCGGTAATTAGTACTTCTACAAGGGCAGGAAATATGTCAGGCCATTCCAAATGGGCAACGATCAAACACAAAAAGGCTGCTGTCGATAAGAAGCGTGGAAAGCTTTTTGCCAAGCTCGCGCGACAAATTGAAGTTGCTGCTCGCGAAGGCGGCGGTGATGCTGAAACGAATGCAGCACTGCGCACTGTGGTGTTGAAAGCAAAAGCTGGCCAGATGACCAACGACGCTATTGACCGTGCAATTAAGCGCGGCAGCGGCGAAGCAACTGGCGCGAACTACGAGTCCATCACTTACGAAGGCTATGCCCCAGGCGGAGTAGCAATGTTGGTCGACGTACTCACCGACAATCGCAATCGCACTGCTTCAGATGTGCGCCTTGCCTTTTCTAAATTTGGCGGTTCCATGGCTGAGCCCGGAGCAGTTGGTTGGCAGTTTTCGCGCAGGGGCGTCATCATCGTCGATGGCTCTGCAGCCGAAGACGATGTCATGACCGTTGCGCTTGAATCTGGCGCTGACGACATTGAACGCGATGGAGACGTTTGGCGTGTAACAACTGAACCATCGGCAATGTGGAATGCGAAAGCAGCTTTAGAAGCAGCAAAGTTCACGGTGCTCGATGCGGAAAGCACCATGGTGTCCGATACCTCAATCCCGGTCTCCGATATTGAAGATGCGCGCAAAGTGCTGCGCATTATGGACATGTTGGAAGACAACGACGATGTGCAAGATGTTTATTCAAATTTCGATATTGCAGAAGAGATCATGGCGGAGATGGATCAATGAGTATTTCAGTAGGCGACCAAGCACCCGATTTTTCTCTTCCGGGAACGGGTAATCAGAACTACTCATTGTCTGCATATAAAGGCAAAACAGTTGTTCTCGTTTTCTACCCTGGCGACAACACCCCGGTGTGCACGAAACAGTTGGTGTGCTACAACAATGAACTTGCGCAGTTCAGCGAATTAGATGCGCAAGTTCTTGCGGTCTCAGGTCAAGATCTCGAGAGCCATGAAAAATTTGCGGCCCAACATGGTTTCCAGTTTCCGCTATTGGCCGATACGGAAAAAGCAGTTGCCCGCGCTTATGGAACCCTGGGCCCTCTCGGAATCCCGCGTCGCAGCATTTTTGTGATCGACGCTTCAGGTGTCGTTCGCTATGTCCATCGGGCCCTTGTGGGGGTTACCTTTCGACCGGTCGATGAACTGATTGGCGCAATTTCTGCCGCAAATGCTTAACTTCGCCAACCTTTTTGGCTACAATCAAACGTATGTTCGTACCAGAAAAGGCAATCCAGGCGTCGCCTGTTGTCCTGGGCATCGATCCGGGTCTTACCCGTTGCGGGTACGCGGTCTTGCGTCGCACCACAGGTGGGCAACACGAAGCCGAGGCCTTAGCGCTTGGGGTCATTCGTACTGAACCTGGCGAACACCTCGCAAATCGTCTTGCGCAGGTACATGAAGACATCACCGACTTGCTTGCTGAATTCTCACCAGATGCCGTTGTCATTGAACAGGTCTTTCTTCATCACAACGTGCGTACGGCAATGAGCGTTGCCCAGGTCAGTGGTGTGGTGTTATCGCTCGCTGCACTGGCAGGTTGCGCAGTAGCGCAGTACACGCCAACGCAGGTCAAAGGGGCTGTTGCGGGTTGGGGTCAAGCCGATAAAACGCAAATTCAAAAGATGGTCAAGGCACGCCTCGGTTTAGCTTCGTTGCCACAACCAGCCGACGCCGCCGACGCAGCTGCACTGGCTCTGTGTCACCTCGCCATGTCGCCAGCGCTAACAGGGGCCAACGCTCGTATCTCTCGCAGGGTTGCATCATGATTGGCTCATTGCGCGGAACTGTGCTCGAGCGCAATGCTCCTACACATGTGCTTGTTGAAGTTGCCGGTGTGGGTTACATCGTTGCAGTCACGCCACGAGTGTTCGGAGAACTTGAACCCACCACGGGATGTTTTTTATACATCCATCATCAAGTTCGTGAAGACGCACAAACTTTGTTCGGTTTTCTCACGCGAGAAGAGCGCGACAGCTTTCAAATTCTCATTGCGGCTCATGGTGTGGGGCCAGCCATGGCAATGGCAATTTTGGCCACTCATTCCCCTAAGGGCCTACAGAACATCGTTATTACCTCCGACCTTGCAGCGCTCACAATGGTGACCGGAGTCGGCAAGAAAACTGCCGAACGTTTGTTAGTTGAATTGCGCGGAAAGTTCGACATGCTCGACTTGCCAAGTATCAGTGGAGCAGAGTCGCAAGGCTCTTCGTCGCTCGGAGATCTCCGAGAGGCTCTTGTTGGTTTGGGTTACGACAATGAAGAAATTCGCTCTGTGTTATCTGAATTAAACCCAGCAACCGATGCCACGTTAGAAAAAGTTTTGCGTGACGCCCTGCAAATTCTCGGAGCTCGTCGTGCGTGATGAATTTGTAGATCCACATATTCTCACGCCGCATCACACTGAGCGTGAGGTAGAAATTGAGAGCGAAGAGTCGGGTCTGCGCCCGCGTCTTCTCGACGACTTTGTGGGTCAGCGAGAACTCAAAGAACATTTACGTATTGTGCTCACTGCTGCGCGTCAGCGTTCGCAAGCAGCCGATCACGTTCTTCTCGCAGGTCCTCCAGGGCTCGGGAAGACAACAATGGCGTGCATCATTGCTGAAGAGATGGGTGCAAAATTGCATATCACTTCAGGTCCGGCGCTTGAACGTGCCGGCGACCTCGCCGCCATTCTCACCAAACTCGGAGAACACGACGTGTTGTTCATCGACGAAATTCATCGTCTGTCGCGCTCTGTTGAAGAAATCATGTACCCGGCAATGGAAGATTTTCAGATTGACATTGTTGTAGGAAAAGGCCCCGCAGCATCATCTATTCGGTTGTCGCTTCCACCATTTACTTTGGTTGGGGCAACTACTCGTACCGGAATGATTACGGGTCCATTGCGCGACCGTTTTGGTTTGGTCAGTCGACTCGACTTCTACGATGAAGAAGAACTCACCGCAATCGTTTTACGCGCGGCTCGCATTTTGAATATTACCATCGACGCCGACGGTGCAGCACAAATTGCGCGGCGGAGTCGAGGAACTCCACGTATTGCAAACCGACTACTGCGTCGTGTGCGCGATTATGCAGAAGTCAATCATCCAACTCCTTCTGGTGCAGGAAACATCGATGCGAGCATTGCTGCCGATGCGCTCGTTTTGTTCGGGGTCGATGCACGCGGGCTCGACAAGGTTGACCGCGCCATTCTCTCTGCATTATGCAAGCAATTCGGTGGAGGTCCAGTGGGGCTCACCACGTTGGCAATCAGTGTGAGCGAACAGCCAGAAACAGTGGAAGATGTTTATGAGCCGTTCCTCATCCAGCAAGGCTTTTTGTCACGCACTCCGCGTGGCCGTATCGCAATGCCGGCAGCTTTTGAGCATCTTCATATGACGCCGCCAGAACGCATTCCCTCGTAGTCTTGAACGGTGAATCTCGCCGATATCGACTACAACTTGCCCGAGCACTTTATTGCGCAAGTTCCCATGGAGCCACGAGATGCCGCTCGCTTGTTGGTATATGTAAATGGGGCAGTCGAGCATAAAAAGGTCAGCGACATCACCGACTTTTTACAAGCAGGTGATGTTCTCGTCGTGAATGAAACCAGAGTGTTGCCAAGCCGCCTTTCTCTCGTGCGCAGTACCGGTGGTCGGGTGGAAGTGCTCTTGCTTGAGCCCTTGCAAGAAGATGACAGCGAGTGGGAAGCACTTATTCGCCCTGGGCGCAAAATGCGAGTAGGGGAAATCCTTGCAACAGCAGCTGGCGACGAATTTGCCGAGGTGCTGGGGCGGTCGGCAATTGGCGATACTTTCCGTATTCGAATATGTGCTGGATCCACCTCGGGCGAGCGCAGGGCTGCAATAGAAGCGGTGGGGTCTTTGCCGTTGCCTCCCTACATCACCACCACGTTGGAAGATCTCGAGCGCTATCAAACTGTTTATTCTCATGAAGCGAAGTCGTCGGCTGCGCCGACTGCTGGCTTGCACTTCACCTCTGCATTGCTTGAGAAGATTGAGAAAATGGGAGTCGTCATCGCAAAGGTTGAACTCGTTGTTGGTCTCGACACATTTAAGCCAGTTGATGAGGAAAATCCGCTGAACCATGTCATCCACTCCGAGTGGTACAACGTTCCCGAAGAAACGATGCAACTAGTGAAGAATGCACAGCGCGTTGTTGCCGTGGGAACAACTTCAGTACGTGCGCTTGAATCGGTAGCAGTTGCCGGAGAACTCACGGGTCGAACACGGCTCTTCATTACGCCTGGATACACATGGAAGTATGTCGACATCATGATGACAAACTTCCATATGCCAAGAACAACGCTGTTGCTCATGGTGCAGGCATTCATCGGTGAAAAGTGGCGAGATCTTTATGCTGAAGCACAACACGAGAACTATCGCTTTCTCTCTTTTGGTGATGCCATGCTTCTTGCGCGGTTAGACAACTCAACAACGGAAAGTGACCTCTAGTGCATCCAGTTTCATTTGAAGTGCAGGCAACAGAGGGCACGGCGCGTGCTGGCCTGGCAACCACTGCTCACGGCACCTATACAACTCCTTGTTTTATGCCAGTAGGTACACGTGGTGCCGTGAGGTATCTCAGTGCTGTTGATTATGAAGATCTTGGAGCACAAATTGTTCTGGGCAACACGTATCACCTGATGCTGCGTCCAGGGGCCGACACGGTGGAAGCATTGGGTGGTCTTGGCAAGTTTGCAAGTTGGGGTGGGCTCACCCTCACCGATTCGGGTGGATTCCAAGTTTTTTCGCTCGAGCCAAAAGTCGATGATGATGGAGTCACATTTAAGTCCACGTACGACGGATCTCTTCATAGGTACACGCCAGAAACTGCAGTGGAAGTTCAGCAAAAACTTGGCGCAACCATTCAGATGGTTCTCGACGTGTGCCCGCCGTTGCCCTCTGAACCACATGTAGTGGAGTTGGCGCTCAAACGTACGTCGATGTGGGCGCAGCGTGCCCGCGAGCATCACAGCCGCACAGATCAGGCCCTGTTTGGCATTGTGCAAGGCGGCATCAACCCCGAATTGCGGGCACGTAGTGCACTGTCTACAGCTGCATTGGAGTTCGATGGTTACGGAATTGGCGGACTCTCAGTCGGGGAATCGCGGGAAGAAATGTTGCCCGCTTTGGCTGCAGCGCTGCAGAACCTGCCAACAGACCGGCCGCGGTATCTGATGGGAGTGGGTGACCCTGCTTCGCTGATTGAGGCGGTCAACTTAGGCGTCGACCAATTTGACTGTGTTTTGCAAACCCGACTGGGTCGCCACGGAACCGCTCTCACAAGCACTGGCAAGTTGAATATGAAAAACGCCCAATATGCCCTGCAAGATCTCCCACTCGATGCTGAATGTGCATGCATGGTCTGTCGGCGTCATTCGCGGGCATATATTCGCCACTTATTTCAAACTTCTGAGCCAACGGCCTCGCGTTTGGTCTCGTATCACAACATTGCTTGGACTTTTGCCCTCATGGCAGAGATGCGAGAGTCCATTGGAAACGGCACATTTCAGCAGATGAGGCAGCGCGTAATGGGGGTCTGGGGCTCGTAGTGGCTACGCTTGTTGCCATGTCTCTTTCCCCAACTGCTCTCCTTGCCGCCGAGAAATCTTCTGGAGGGGGCTCCGCCATTTTCCAACTCTTCTTCTTTGGCCTCATTTTCGTGGCCATGTACTTCTTGCTCATTCGCCCACAGCGTCGTCGTGCCAAAGAAGCCCAAGAACTGGTGCGAGCAGTTCAAATTGGCGATCAGGTTCAGCTCTCGTCTGGCCTCATTGGCTTCGTCACCGATTTCGACAAGGAAGATCAAGCTGGCGATGTTGTATGGGTTGACCTTGCCGAGGGCGTTGAAGTCCGTGCGATGCGGTCAGCAATTGTGCGCCGCATTGAAGTGCGCGAAGAGGCTCCTGCAGTTGAGAGCGACAACTCTGACGATTCAGACAAGTAGTTCCTCATATGCGTCGCAAACTTCTCATCACGCTTATAGCAACTGTCCTCGTTTCCATATCGCTCGTGGCAGGAAACCTCATTGCCGGAAACAAGCCTTCTTTGGGGCTCGATCTTCAAGGCGGGGCATCAGTAACACTTGAGCCAAAAGGCGATTACGACACCGTCGCGCTCGACGTTGCTGTTGAAATCATTCGTTCTCGTGTTGACTCAATTGGTGTAGCTGAACCAGAAATTATTCGCCAGGGAAGCACAGTGGTCATCAACCTTCCAGGTGTGAAAGACCAACAGCGCGCACTGGAGATCGTTGGGCGCACCGGAGAAGTGTTGCTCCGTCCGGTATTGCAGTCGGGCATGAGAAACGACGATGCGACCACCACCACCATTGCGGGCCAAACAACAGTTCCTGGTGCTACTTCCTCAACAATCGCTGGAGCAACAACCACAGTTGCTGGCGCAACAACCACGGTCGCCGGAGCAACCACAACTGTTGCAGGTGCGACCACGAGTCAGCCTGCTAGCTCGGGCGGGCTCGGTAAGACGCGTCAACCGATGAGTGCGGCAACTACAACAACTCCCACAACGGTGGCACCATCAACAACAGTGAGTTCAACCGATGCAGGGGCCACAACCACCACGGTTGCTATTGCGCCAGCACAACCGCAACAAGATATTTCCATGACCAACGAACCTTCCAAGCAAGCAATTTTGGAAGGTCGCGATGGTCTGGTGTACTTCACTGGTCCGTCACAAGCAGACGGACAAGTTTTTGCCAACGATGCCGCTGCGCAAATCAGTAGCGGTTCATGGGTCGTAGCTGTCGGCTTGCGCGGCGGTGCGAGCGGGGAAGACAAGTGGAATCTTCTGGCCGCACAGTGCTTTCAAAAAGCAGCTACATGCCCTACGGGTCAAATTGCCATCGTCCTTGACGGCGTGGTGATCTCGGCTCCTGTGGTGCAAACAGCAAACTTCAGTGGCAGCGTGCAAATCAGCGGCGACTTCAAAGAAGCTGAAGCAAAAGACCTCGCCAAAATTCTTGAGTTTGGTGCCGTGCCAGTGCGCTTCGATTCACCAACAGCACAGACCGTGTCAGCAACCCTGGGTAAAGATTCGCTCAATGCGGCGTTAATTTCAGGTCTTGTGGGCGTTTTGCTCGTTTTGCTCTTCCTCTTTTTCTACTATCGCCGTTTAGCAATTGTGGTCTTGGGTGGTTTGGCAATCTCAGGCATGTTGCAGTGGAGTGCGATTTCTTGGCTCTCGCAACGCAACGGCCTTGCCCTGTCGCTGTCTGGTGTAACCGGAATCATCGTTTCTGTAGGCGTCACGGTCGACTCCTACGTGGTGTTCTTTGAGAAGTTGAAAGACGATGTTCTTGGCGGTAAAACTCTGAAGAATTCCGCTACTCGCAGTTTCAATTCCGCTTGGCGAACCATCATTGCCGCCGACACGGTGTCGCTCATTGGTGCAGTAGTGCTGTGGTTCCTCACCGTTGGCTCCGTTAGAGGTTTCGCTTTCTTCCTCGGACTCTCAACTTTGTGCGACATTATCGTCGCGTACTTCTTCACGCGCCCAACCGTTATTTTGATGTCTCGTTCGAATTGGATGAACGGCGCAAAAATGTTTGGTGTGCGAGCCCGTCGCACTGATGATGGAAATGATCAACTTGTCGAAAGTTCAACAGAAGGTGTGGTGGCACGATGAGTGGTCGCTGGGGTCGTCTTTATAACGGTGAAACAACAATTGACTTTGTTGGTCGTCGCTGGTGGGGCTTCATATTGTCGGGCATCTTGGTGCTTGCAACGTTGGTGTCGCTGTTGTTCCAGGGTCTCAACTTAGGAATTGACTTTGAAGGTGGAGTGGCATGGGAAGCACCTGTGAAGAACGGGCTCACCATCGACTCTGCAACAGCAATTCTTGAAGACAACAATATTGAATCGCGAAATGCAAAAGTACAAACACTCGGCAGTGGCGCAGGTGAGCGCATTCGTGTTCAGGTAGATGACCAAACTACAGAAGTGCGTAGCGCAGTTCAGAAGTCGCTAGCAGACACAGCAAAAGTAGATGTTGCCGAAGTGAGCGTCTCGAGCGTGAGCTCGTCTTGGGGGCGCAGCATCACCATTAAAGCAATACGTGCTCTGCTCGTGTTTTTCTTATTAGTTTCGATGTACATCGCTTGGCGCTTCGAATGGAAGATGGCAATAGCGGCCATTATGGCAATGGTTCACGACGTCATCGTCAGTGTTGGCGTGTATTCGCTTCTCGGTTTTGAAGTGACCCCGTCAACAGTTATTGCCTTTTTGACCATTTTGGGCTTCTCTCTGTACGACACCATCGTGGTATTCGACAAGGTGCACGACAATACGAGCCGCTTTAGCGCGTCGCGTGTCTCATATGAAGACATCGTCAACGTTTCGATGAACCAAGTTCTGATGCGTTCGCTCAACACAAGCCTTGCTGCAGTGTTGCCCGTGTTGTCGTTGTTGGTTCTGGGGTCTGGGGTTTTTGGTGCAGTTGCTCTACAAGAGTTCGCCTTGGCTTTGTTCGTAGGTCTTTTGACTGGTGCTTATTCGTCAATCTTTATCGCTACGCCTTTACTGTCCCTTTTGAAGTCGCGCGAACCAAAGTTCCGCTCCCTCATCGGTCAGCGCTCTTTGAAAGCCGACATGACATCTTTGATGCAAACAGGCTCTTCTGTGTCACGTAAGCAATCTGCTCGTTCTGGCACAGACACAACGGGTGCAACCAGTACTCCAGTCGATGCCGTCACAGCAGTGCTGTCGCATCCACCGCGCCCTCGTAAAAAGACGCGCCGGTAATTTATGCACAACGATTCATTGCAAAGGTATATCCGCAATATTGAAGACGTGCCAGCACCCGGAGTGACCTTTCGCGATATCACTCCTCTCATCGGAGACCCACAAGGGTTCAACGAAGCAGTGGGTTCTATCGTTTCCATGTCATCTGGTCTCAAAATCGACAAGGTGGTCGGAATTGAAGCTCGTGGTTTCATTCTTGCTGCACCTGTTGCCTTCCATCTAGGCGCTGGGTTCGTCCCTGTGCGCAAAGCAGGGAAGTTGCCTTGGGAAGTAGTGCGCGAGGAATATGCCTTGGAGTACGGCACCGACGTATTAGAGGCGCATCGCGACGCAGTGGGTCCTGGCGACTCGGTCGTCATAGTCGATGACGTGTTGGCTACAGGCGGAACCGCCAAAGCCGCCATCAAACTCATTGAAGGTCTTGGTGCTCATGTAGCAGCTTTGCTGTTTCTCATCGAGCTCGATGCACTCGGTGGTCGAAGCGTGTTGGCCGGACACACCATTCACTCGGTGATGACGTACAGGTAGCACGTATGGCTTCGGGTGACCGCGTTCTTCCTTGGAGGCGCAGTTCCGCAGCGCCTGCAGAAGAACTTGCCCCGTTGCTGGCGTCTTATCGTTCGCGCCACCCCAAAGCATCAATTGCTCTCATCAATAAGGCGTACATCACCGCTCGAGGTGCACACCAGCATCAACTGCGCGGCAGTGGTGAGTCGTACATCAACCATCCCATTGCGGTAGCAAAAATTGTTGCCGATATTGGGCTCGACGATATTTCCTTGGCTGCAGCACTACTTCACGACGCTGTAGAAGATACTGAAATTACGCTTGAAGAAGTTGAACGCAATTTCGGTAAAGAAGTTGCAAGCATCGTCGACGGTGTCACCAAATTAGAGCGTCTGCAGTTCGATTCTAAAGAAGCGCAACAAGCTGCAACCATGCGCAAAATGTTGGTTGCCATGGCGCGAGACATTCGTGTTTTGGTCATCAAGCTCGCCGATCGCTTACACAACATGAGAACTCTTGCGGGAATGTCGGTAGAGAAACAGCAGCGCATAGCGCATGAAACGCTCGACATTTACGCACCACTTGCACACCGATTGGGCATGCAGGAAATGAAACAGCAACTCGAAGACTTGTCGTTTGCTGCCATTTACCCGAAGCGTTTTGCAGAGTTAGACCACTTGGTGGGAACCCGCACGCCAGAGCGCGAGGTGTACCTCGCCAAGGTAGTGGGCGACGTCCAAATCAAACTCTCTGAATTGGGAATCAAAGCAGAAGTAACTGGACGCGGAAAGCATCTGTGGAGCATTTACGAAAAAATGGTACAAAAGAGTCGTGAGTTCGATGAAATTTTCGATCTCGTTGCCGTGCGTATCATTGTCGATTCTGTCAAAGATTGTTACGGAGCTTTGGGCTGTATTCACGGGCGATGGAAGCCGGTGGTGGGTCGCTTTAAAGATTACATCGCCATGCCAAAGTTCAATTTGTATCAATCGCTGCACACCACGGTCATTGGTCCTGAAGGAAAACCGCTAGAGGTGCAAATCCGCACGCGTGAAATGCACAATCGCGCCGAGTGGGGTGTTGCTGCGCACTATGCATATAAAGACGGTGTGGCACCTGGTGATATTGACTGGTTGAACCGCATTATCGACTGGCAAGCCGATGTTGCCGACCCTACGCACTTCATGGAAGGTCTGAAAGAAGACCTTGTACAAGACGAACTCTTTGTGTTCACACCCAAGGGCAAAGTCATTCCATTGCCACTGCACTCATCGCCGGTCGATTTCGCGTATGCGGTGCACACCGAAGTGGGTCACGCGTGCATTGGCGCCAAGGTAAATGGCCGTCTCGTGACGTTGAATTACGAGTTGCATTCAGGTGATACATGCGAGATCTTCACAGCAAAATCTGATGATGCCGGTCCTTCCCGCGACTGGATGAACTTTGTTGCAAGCCCTCGTGCGAGAAACAAAATCCGGCAATGGTTCTCTCGCGAACGTCGCGACGAAATGATTGAGGCGGGCAGGGAAGATCTCGTTGCTGAGTTGCGGCGCGAAGGGTTGCCTGTACATAGCATCTTGAGTTCCGACGCTTTAATGGGCGAAGTGAACGACGGTGGTCATGTCGATCTCGATTCGCTCTTTGCGGCAATTGGCGAACACCATGTGAGTGCAAGGGGAGTGGCACAACGTATTGCACGGGTGATGCAACTTGGTACCGATGGAGAACTGTTGGCGTCCGATCTCCGTGTCGATCGTCCGCGTCGCCCCACCCTCGATGGTCCTGCAATTCACGTTGACGGTCTCGACGACGTACTCGTGCGGCTATCTACCTGTTGCACTCCAGTGCCTGGTGACGAAATCATGGGGTTCATCACTAAGGGTCGCGGAGTCAGTGTCCACCGCATCGACTGTGCAAATGCCGGATCACTAGTGCAAGAGCAAGCGAGTCGCGTGGTGGAGGTGGAGTGGTCCGACCATCAGCGAGGTTCCACTTTTAGAGCAAGTGTTGAAGTGGTCGCACTCGACAGGTCGCGCCTCTTGCGAGACGTGGCAAATGCTCTGTCTGACCATCATGTGAATATCGTCGCTTGCTCAACCCACACGGGCCTCGACCGTGTCGCAAAAATGCGTTTTGAGTTTGAGTTAGCCGACCCCAACCACCTCGATGCAGTACTGAGAACCATCAAAAATATTGCTGGTGTGTACGACTCTTATCGAGTTCTGCCAGGAAATACCACGGGTTCGACCGACTCTGACGAGTAACCTCTTGGCGTGCCATCGTTTCAAACAACCCCGGGGACTCGCGATATCTTGCCTCCCGATGCGGCTCGCTGGCGCAGTTTCGTTGAGGAATTCGATGCAGTTGTCTCGCTAGCCGGATTCCAGCACATTGTGGTTCCAATGTTTGAAGACCTAGGCGTCTTTCAGCGGCTCGGAGATGCAACCGATGTAGTTACCAAAGAGATGTATGACTTCGTCGATAAGGGCGGCCGCCATGTTGCGCTGCGGCCAGAACAAACCGCTGGTGTGTGTCGCTCTTTTGCACAACATCGTCCTTTGCCGCCATGGAAGGTTTGGTACAGCGGTCCCAACTTTCGATATGAACGGGCTCAACACGGGCGCTACCGCCAGTTCGACCAGGTGGGCGTAGAGGCATTGGGAAGTGACGACCCGTTACTCGATGTTGAAGTCATCGCTCTTGCTGTTGATTTTTTCCGAAATCTTGGACTGCGCAATGTTGTTCTGAACATCAATTCGCTTGGTGACTCCGGAGATCGTGCACGCTACGTTGAAGCGCTGTCTCAGTATTTCCAAGGGCGCATCAGTGAGCTCAGTCCCGAGAGTGTGGCAACCCTCGAGCGAAACCCACTGCGGGTACTCGATTCAAAGCGGGAAAGCGAGCAAGCAGTTGTTGCTCAAGCGCCTTCAATTAGTGGTTTTCTCAGCGATGAAGCAGCCTCGCACTTTACGCAGGTGAAACAGGGTCTCGATGCACTTGGTATCACATATGTTGTGAACGAACGTCTCGTTCGTGGGCTCGACTACTACTGCCGTACAACTTTTGAGTTTCAATCCACTGCTTTGGAGTCGGCACAAACAGCAGTCGGCGGCGGCGGGCGTTACGACGGCTTAGTAGAAGACCTTGGTGGCCCAGCCACTCCAGGTATCGGTTTTGCCATTGGCCTCGATCGCACTTTGTTGGCCTGCGATGCTGAGCAAGTTTTTCCACACCCATCAACAAAAGCCGATGTATTCGTTATCGATACAACTGGTGGTATGCAGGCATTGCAATTGTGTCAACAATTTCGTACAGCGGGCTGTGCGTCGGAACGTGCATATGGTGGGCGGGCAATGAAGGCACAAATGAAAGCAGCCGACAAGTCGGGTGCCACATATGCCGTCATTATTGGAACCGACGAATTATCTCAAGGTGTTGCAACAGTGAAGTCAATGGTCGACGGTCAGCAAGAGGAAATATTACTTGATGCTGTCGTTCAACATGTGGCTGCACAATTAGGAAAGGTCAATTCATGATTTCACAGTCAACCTCAATGCGCTCACACTTGTGTGGAGAGTTACGCCCCGAGCACATCGGAACCACAGTGCAAATTTGTGGTTGGTTGTCACGACGCCGTGAACACGGTGAGCACTTGGCTTTTTTCGATATTCGCGACCACTCCGGAATCGTCCAGTGTGTAGTAGACCGCACAGTAGATGTTCGCTCTGAATATGTAGTGCGCATTACTGGCGTTGTGCGTGAACGGCCAGAGGGCACGTTGAACACACAAATTCCAACAGGTGCCATAGAAATTGGTGATTGTGTTGTTGAGGTTCTCAACGAGTCAGAGCCCCCACCGTTTCCTATCGACTCACGAGCTGATGACGTCGATGAAAACATTCGTTTGCGATTCCGCTACCTCGACATTCGTCGTGAGCGGATGCAAAAAAACATTCGGTTGCGGGCAAAAATCAACTCTGCTATCAGGGCCGCAATGGAATTGCAAGAGTTTGTAGAGGTAGAAACACCTTTCCTTATGCCGTCCACTCCTGAAGGTGCGCGTGAGTTCCTTGTTCCTTCACGTAAAGAACCAGGCTCGTTTTACGCACTGCCGCAGTCGCCTCAATTGTGGAAGCAGTTGTTGATGGTGGCAGGAGTCGACAGGTATTTCCAAATTGCGCGTTGTCTACGAGATGAAGACCTTCGCGCAGACCGTCAGTACGAATTCATGCAGTTAGACGCAGAAATGAGTTTTGTTACTCAGCCCGATGTTCTTGCTGCAATTGGTAAAGCAGTCACCGCGGCTGCCGAAGCTGCAACGGGTGTAGCCGTTCCTCCAATCGAGCAAATCACTTGGCACGAGGCAATGAACAGGTTCGGTGTCGATAAACCCGACCTTCGTTTCGGGCTCGAGTTGCACGAACTCACCGATATTTTTGCCGCAACAGAATTCAAAGCTTTTTCAACAGCAGCCTCCATTAAAGGTATTCGTGTCGATGCGGCAACGTATCCAGAACAGGCTGCATCGGGAAGAGGCAGGCTCGACGCACTCACCGACCGCGCAAAGCAAGTGGGCGCAAAAGGTTTAGTGTGGCTGCGCGTTGCCGAGGGTAAGACATTTGAGTCTCCTGTAGCAAAGTTCATTTCTGCAACCGAGAGCGCTGCGCTTTGTGACCGTTTTGGTGCGGTGCCAGGCGACCTCATATTGATCGTCGCCGACGAATGGGATACCACCTGTGAAGTTCTTGGACAATTGCGTAATGACATTGGACGTCCACCCGTTCATGAAGGCCCATACCGTTATGTGTGGGTCATTGATTTCCCACTGTTCGTTGGTATCGATGCTGTAACTGGCCGTCCAAAGCCAGGGCATCATCCGTTTTGCCATCCACATCCCGACGACTTGCAGTATCTCGACACTGAGCCACTTCGTGTGCGTGCCCAGGCGTACGACCTCGTGTTAAACGGTTGGGAACTCGGTTCAGGTTCCATTCGTATCCATGAGCCCGAATTGCAAAGGCAAGTATTCAACAAGTTGGGTATTAGCGATGAAGAAGCCGATCGGCGTTTTGGGTTCTTTCTGCAACCGTTTAAATATGGCGCTCCACCACACGGTGGCTTTGCATTTGGTATCGACCGCTTAACTGCAATTCTTGCGGGCGAAGACAACATCCGTGAAGTTATTGCCTTCCCGAAGACCCAATCGGGTAGTGATCCAATGACCAATGCGCCAACTGTGGTCGACGCTGCTCAACTCAATGAACTAGGTATTCGTACATTACCTCCGGCAGTGAAGTAGGTCTTGTACGAGTGAGAACCTGTTCTCGGCATCAGCTGCAGAGCAACTGCAGCGACAGGCACCTCTTGCTGCGCGTTTGCGCCCACGTAACCTCGATGAAGTTGTAGGGCAAGAACATCTTGTTGGCTTAGGAAAGCCCTTACGGGTGCTCATTGAAAGCGACCAATTGTCATCGGTTATTTTGTGGGGGCCGCCAGGCATAGGAAAAACATCGCTCGCCGAAGTGATGGCCACTCAATCAAGTGCGCACTTCGTGCGTTTATCTGCGGTGTCATCGGGCGTGAAAGACATTCGTGAGACCATTGCTCAGGCGCAACATTTGCTTGGTGAAAAACAGCGTCGCACCATGGTGTTCATCGACGAGATTCACAGGTTTAGTACTTCGCAGCAAGATGCACTGCTGCCTGCCGTAGAGAGTGGTTTGCTGGTTCTTGTTGGGGCCACAACCGAGAATCCTTTTTTCGAAGTCAATGCACCGTTGCGCAGTCGGTCCACCTTGTTTCACCTCGAACCGTTGTCGGCAACTCATTTGTCAGTTTTGGTTGAGCGCGGTTGTGTTGCTGAGAATGCCC
Organism: Acidimicrobiales bacterium; assembly: GCA_030830415.1. Taxonomy (GTDB): domain Bacteria; phylum Actinomycetota; class Acidimicrobiia; order Acidimicrobiales; family Ilumatobacteraceae; genus F1-20-MAGs119. The sequence continues at coordinate 16,009 of JAURNB010000039.1, forward strand.
ATTTAGATGAAATAGCGAAGAAGCATCTCTTAGACATGGCTCAAGGCGATGGTCGACAAATTTTGACGTCGTTAGAAGTTGCCTGTGCCTTGGCGCGTAGCGATGTGAGCAATACACCTGGCAAGCAAGTAGTTGTATCCCTGGCCGATGTTGAAGCTGCCTTGAGCACTAGTGCATTGCGTTATGGTCGCGACGATCATTACGACGTCATATCTGCGTTCATCAAGAGTATTCGTGGGTCTGCAGTTGATGCTGCAATTCATTGGCTGGCGCGGATGTTGGTAGCAGGCGAAGATCCAAGGTTTATTGCGCGTCGACTTGTCATTCTGGCAAGCGAAGACATCGGAATGGCCGACCCCACCTCGTTGTTGGTTGCCACGGCGTGCGCGCAAGCAGTGGAGCATGTGGGTATGCCCGAGGCACAACTGAATCTTGCTCAAGCAACTATTCATTTGGCGTCGGCTCCTAAAAGTAACTCCACGTCAAATGCAATATGGAGCGCAATGAGCGAAGTGCGTAGTGGTGGAATCGGTGAGGTTCCACTGTTCCTCCGTGATGGCCACTATCAAGGCGCTGAAAGCCTGGGTCATGGATCCGGCTATGTCTCGCCACACGTAGCAACATCGCAGAACCCAGCGGCGCAAGCGAATGACTATTTGCCCGAAGCTTTAGATGGTCATCGCTACTACGATGAGGACTTATGACGGGTCGTGATGTAGCAGTCATTGTGGGCTTGGTGATGTGCTTTTTCGCTTTCGCAGCCTTAAGCATTGTTTTACTGCAGGTGTTGTCTGCGCTACGAGAGTTGCGCTCCGATCTCGATCTGTTTGAGTCACGTGTGTTGCCACTCATGGCAGATCTGCGAGATGCCACCGACGAAACGCGAGAAGTTGTTGATGATGCCCGCGAAGACCTCGAGCGTTTCGACAGGGTATTGGGTTCGGCTGAAATGGTGAGTTCAGCCTTGGCCGATACCTCTCGCGTGGCTCGAACGGTCATTACCTCGCCACTCATCAAAACTGTCGCTGTTGCACGAGGAGTGTCGCGTGGATTGCGTAAATTCTCTACATCAGCACCCCCTCAGGCTTCGCAGCGTAAAACACGGCAGCGAAGAAAATCTGGCAGATAGGGTGCAGGCATGCGTCGTTTGGTCTGGTTCTTTGCTGGTTTCATAGTGGCCCTCATTGGAGGCGGCTATGCAAAAAGGCGAGTAGTCACTGCGGCCCAAGATCTTGCGCCAACACGAGTTGCCCAACGGGCCAAGGTGCGTGCAGGAGAAGTGTCTCGCAGTGTTCGTTCACGGTTCACCGATGCAGTCCATGAAGGACAAAGTGCAATGCGTGAGCGTGAATCAGAACTCCAACCGAAGCCGTAACGGCTAAGATTTGCGGTAATGAGTACTCCCTCGAATCCGTTAAGTTCATCGCGTCGTCCGCATTCAGCCAACGAGGTGCGTAACGCTTTTCGTGATTTTTTCATCGACAAGGGTCATGCCCAGGTCGAGTCGGCCAGCCTCATTCCTCACGACCCCACGGTGCTTTTTACAGTTGCCGGAATGGTGCCCTTCAAGCCATATTTCGTAGGCGACGAAACGCCACCATATAAGCGAGCAGTGAGCGTGCAGAAGTGTGCTCGTGCCGGTGGCAAGCACAACGATCTCGACGATGTTGGGCGCACGAAGCGCCACCTCGTCTTTTTCGAAATGCTTGGCAACTTCAGTTTCGGTGACTATTTCAAAGAGAGTGCCATTCCTTGGTCATGGGAACTCGTTACTGAAGTTTTCGGATTCGATGGCGACCAACTCTGGATCACCGTTCATGAAAGTGACGATGAAGCAGAAGCGATGTGGCACGAACAAGTGGGTGTTCCGATGTCGCGCATCCAGCGACTCGGCGATAAAGACAACTTTTGGCAAATGGGCGACACCGGTCCTTGCGGACCATGTTCAGAAATCCATATCGACCGGGGGCCAGCATTCGGGCCAGATGGTGGACCGCTCAATGACCCACATGGTGACCGATTCCTTGAGTTTTGGAACCTCGTCTTCATGCAGTACAACCAAGCGCCCGATGGTTCGCGCACGCCACTGCCCAAGCCGTCAATCGATACTGGCGCCGGCCTTGAGCGCATTGTTGCTCTCATGCAAAAGACAGACTCTGTGTGGGAAACCGACTTGTTGATGCCACTGGTAGAACAGGCACAGTCGTTAACTGGCAAAAAGTACCTCTCCGGCGACTACGACGATAAGTCGAGCTTCAGCCTGCGCGTACTGGCCGAACATGCCCGTTCCTCCACGATGCTCGTGAACGATGGCGTATTCCCGTCAAATGAGAACCGTGGCTACGTGCTACGTCGCATCATTCGCCGTGCGGTACGACACGCTTATATTTTGGGTACCGAGAAGTTGGTGATGCCAAGTTTGGTGAACACAGCAATCGATGTCATGGGTTCGGCATACCCCGATGTTCAAAAGAACCGAGACTTCATTGTCGATGTGCTGACCCGTGAGGAAGAGAAGTTCCGTCAAACTTTGAAAACGGGTACTCACATTCTCGATGAAGCTCTCGATAAGAGTGGCAAGAACCTTGCTGGGTCTACTGCATTTTTATTGCACGACACCTATGGCTTTCCACTCGAACTCACTCAAGAAATCGCTAGTGAAAGAGAAGTAGAAGTAGATCTCGACGGTTTCCGTGTAGAGATGGACCAACAACGTGATCGCGCGAAGCAGGCACGCAAGGGCGGCAAAGTTGACGATTCCCAAATTGCCACCTACCGCGGCATTATGGAAGCCCATGGTGTCACCGCATTCGTTGGTTATGAATCTGTCGAGTCCGCTGCAAAGATCGTCGGCCTCAATGAATCTGTCGTTCATGACGGCTGCTTTGAAGTCTTCCTCGACGTCACTCCGTTCTACGCGGAAAGTGGCGGCCAGGTAGGAGACACCGGAACCATTTCAAATGCTGAGTGTGAGTTAGAAGTTCTCGACACCACCTTTGCCTTGCCCAACTTGCGCATGCACCTCTGTCGTGTCGTGCGCGGTATTCCCAAGTTGAATGCGCAAGTCGTAGCCACTATCAACGATGCGCGACGCACAGAAATTCGACGTCACCATACGGCAACCCACATGCTGCACTGGGCTTTGCGTGAAGTGCTCGGAGAGCACGTCAAACAGGCTGGTTCGCTGGTAGAGCCAGAGCGACTCCGTTTCGACTTCAGTCACTATGCGGCCGTTTCGCCAGAGGAACTGCGAGAAATTGAACGTCTCGCCAACTTGCAAGTGTTGAAAAACTGCGGCGTGGCGGTGTACGAAACCTCAAAAGACGAAGCGACGAAAGCTGGAGCTATTGCTTTCTTTGGCGATAAGTACGGCGATCTCGTGCGTGTTCTCGACGCGGGTGATTCAGTAGAGCTTTGCGGTGGCACGCATGTTGGCGCCACTGGCGATATCGGTGCAATCAAAATTCTGTCTGAGAGTTCCATTGGCTCAAACTTGCGTCGTATAGAAGCAGTTGCAGGAACCCATTCACTTGCGTTTATCCAGCAACAAAATGTGACCTTGTCACATGCTGCAGAGTTGTTGGGCGCCACACCCGACACTGTGAATGCTTATATCGAACGCAAGCTCGACGATATGCGCGCGCTGCAAGATGAAAACCGGATGTTGCGTTCGCGCCTTGCAGCAACTCAAGCAGGCGAAATTGCCGCAACTGCGGTTAACGGGGGAGTAGTGCAGCAGATCGATGGGCTGACCCCTGGTGATCTGCGGGAATTAGCTTTAGCCATTCGTAATGTCAGTGGAATACGAGCCGTGGTGCTTGCGGGTGTCACCGATACCGGTGGTGTTGCCATTGTTGCTGCAACAACTCCGAGCATCTCGGTGTCTGCCGGGAGCCTCATTGCGGCTGCTGCAAAAGCAGTCGGTGGTGGTGGAGGCGGAAAGGGAGACATTGCAACAGCAGGCGGAAAAAATGCTGCAGGTCTACCTGAAGCAATTTCCTTAGCAGGAGCTTCCGTTCAAGAAGCATTAGGTGCCTAATTGTGACAAGGCCTTTGCGCGTACTTGGTATCGACTTAGGTTCAAAACGAATAGGCATAGCGGTGAGCGATCGCAGTGGAACCATTGCCTCACCTCTCATGGTTTTGCAGCGCTCAGGTAGTACGAAAAAAGATCACGACAACATTCGTCTTTTGGTGGAAGAAGAAGAATGTGAAGCAGTGGTTGTGGGGTTGCCTTTGTCGATGAACGGCTCTATTGGAAAAGCTGCAACTGCTGCCCTTGCCGAGACAAAGCAATTGGCTACCGTAGTGAATGTGCCAGTAAGTACCTACGACGAACGCCTCACCACTGTCAGTGCAGATCGGGCGATGATTGAAGCAAAAATGAATGCTCAAGCGCGCCGTCGTGTGGTCGACAAAGTTGCGGCAGCTGTGATGTTGCAATCATGGCTCGATCGTCAGGCGAACCTGTAAATGACCAACGACTGGAACGAAGACCCGTGGGACGTTGTCGATGAAGTCCCTGCCCACAGTCTTGAGGAGCAAGGCGTCACACGCGGCCCCTCGCGGCCGCTCGTGCTCATTGTTGTGAGTGTATTTCTCGCATTGGTACTCATTGCAGGAGGTGGTTCGCTGTGGTATCTGCGCCAAGTGAACCCGGTTGGTGACCCAGCGAGCGCGGTGAACTTTACTGTGACGGCCAATGACACATTGAACAATGTCAGTAGCAGACTTGAAAAGGAAAAGATCATTACTAGTGCGCGAGTGTTTCGCTGGTATGTGGGTCGCAAGGGTGGCATCACCTTTTATCCCGGCTATTTCCTCTTGAAGCCCCACGATCACATGGGCAACATCATGTCGGTACTGAATACACCTCCCGCGCAGACCTTCACCAATGTCACATTTCCCGAGGGTTTCACGCTCGATCAGATGGCCTCTCGTCTCGCCGAGAAAGTGCCGCGGCTCGACGCCGCCAATTTCTTACAACAATCAGTGAGTGGCTCCGTCACTTCTTCATTTGCTCCAAGCGGCTCCACAAACCTCGAAGGTTTGTTGTTCCCCAACACCTATCAAATTTCTGGCGACGACACCGCTACTCGCGTGTTGCAGAGAATGGCAGGTCTGATGGAGC
>JAURNB010000040.1 GCA_030830415.1 Acidimicrobiales bacterium
AATGCCGACAAGTTACGTGCGCGAGCAGCTTGTGACAAGTTGCCGTGCAATTCAACACTTGGAACGCCAGCTTTCATGAGCTGTTCTGCAAGGCGAGCAGCACCGTGCTTGGTGCGTGTAAAGACGAGTGTCTTTCCAGGAGCTGCACAGAGGCTCTTCAGCACTCCAAAGCGGTCGTCGTTACGAATGTGCAACACGTGGTGAGCCATTGCATCAACTGGTGATTGCTCTGAGTCAACTTCGTGCGTTACTGGGTTGTGCAAGTAGTTGCGTACCAAACGGTCGATGCCGCGGTCGAGAGTTGCCGAGAACAACAAACGCTGTGAATCTTCAGGAGTCTGGCGCAGAATTTCTTCAACGTGCTGCAAGAACCCAAGCTCAGCCATGTGGTCGGCTTCGTCGAGAACGGTTACTTCTACTTCAGAGAAGTTGATGTTGCGTGAATTCAAGTGGTCAACCAAGCGACCTGGGCAAGCAACAACAATGTCGACGCCTTTACGCAAAGCGGTGAGCTGACCGCCGTAGCCAACGCCACCGTAAATGGTGGTGGTGAACATGCCAAGAGCTTTAGCTAACGGCATGATGACCTCATTGACCTGGTTCGCGAGTTCGCGAGTAGGGACCAAAATGAGGGCACGGGGCTTGTTGGGCTGGCGGCGGCGGTTGCTTTCGGCCAAACGGGTAAGGAGGGGCAAAGTGAACGACAGGGTCTTTCCAGAACCGGTACGGCCACGGCCAAGTACGTCACGGCCGGCAATTGCGTCGGGGATCGTGGCTACCTGAATAGGGAACGGGGTCGTAATGCCTGCATGGTTGAGGTATTCGACTAATGCTGAATGAAGCCCAAGTTGGGCAAAGGAAATAGAGGCGTTCGACGCCATGGGGGGTCTCCGAGGGACTAGGCCACGGACGCCGGAATGCACCCATGGAACCGCAGAACAACTGCGACGGGGTTCAGGATAGCGCCCACGGTACGGATTTGCACGGCAATGTTCATTTCCTGTATGAGAGCCAATTTCTGATCCGTATTAAATGTGGAGAACCTGACAGAATAAAGACATGGTGCGTCAGGCGCCATCGCGATGCGAGGAATAAACAAGAGGAGTTTCCAGATGGTGCATGTACCTACACGAGGATCTTTGCCAGCACGACTTGGCCCGCAAATCGACAATGTGCCCGACTACGGCCCCACCACAATGAGCCGTAACCCGTACACCGACCCAGTGCAATACGAACTCGAGCGAGAGCATGTACTTGCTAAGCATTGGATTCTTGCCGGACGTTCAGAGCAAGTGGTTGCACCTGGCGACTGGATCTCTTTTGAAGGTCATGGTGAGACCATTGTCATCTCCCGTCAACCCGACGGTTCACTCGCCGCTTTTCACAACGTGTGTCAGCACCGTGGCCCAGCCATTGTGACCGACCTCTCAGGTTGTGGTGCTCGTCGCTTCACTTGCCCATATCACGGCTGGGTGTACGACACCACCGGGAAGCTTGTTGGTGTTCCTGAGCGCGAAGACTTTTCTGACGAGCATCTGAAAGACGTTCGCGCCAAGCAGGTTGCTGCTGATGAATGGGGTGGTTGGGTCTGGATCAACCTCTTGGGTCCTGACGATGCACCTTCACTGATTGAGTCCATTGGGCCAGAAATTTCGTCTGACCTTGGTGCATACAAAATGGAAGACATGATTTTGTACGAAGTAGTGGAGTGGGATGTTCCCGTGAGCTACAAAGCAATTGTCGACGGCTTCAACGAGATTTATCACGTTGCGCAGCTGCACCACTCACCACCAGAGTTCGTGAAGGCATGCCGTAAGGCTTCGTTCCATTTCGTTGGCGACAACTACATGTGCTTTGTTCCTCGTCCGGAAAATATGGACAAGTGGAACGAGTCGTACGATCACCACAAAAATGCAATTTGCCACTACACGGTTTTCCCGAACACGGTATTCAACTGCAACCCCGAGCACATTCAGGTGTTCAACCCCATCCCACTGGGAGTAGACCACACTCGCTTTTTGTGCTGGCAACTCATTTACCCAGGTGACATGAATGACCCTGAATATGCTGCGTATTTTGCAAAGATGCAAAAGCATTGGGATGGTCTCAAGGTTGTCGTTGGCGAAGACATCGCTATTTACGACCAACTTGCACGTACCAAGAAATCAAGTGGTTACACAGAGCACATTTTGTCGGAGCGCGAATGCAAAATTCACCGCTACCACGAAACAATGGCGCTCAAAATTCGCGGCAAAGGCTGAGTTTTACAAGCCTAAAAGTTCGCGCGCTTCGGCAATTGCTACGGCGTGATCAGTGACGTGAATAACTTTCATGCCTACTTTGCGTGCTGCTTCTGCCATCGGTAGAAAATCATCGAGGTAGACAATTTCTTCGGGCGCGTAATTCAACTGTTGGGCTGCGTTCAGGAAAATAGATGCATTGGGTTTACGTAGGCCCACGTCGCAGGAATACAAGACCACATCGAAGAGTTCGTGTGACGGCGTGAAGTTTTCCCACCACGGCAGCCATTCGCTAATGACATTTGAAATGATTCCAGTAGCGAACTTGGCATTGCGTACTTCTTGAACAAAGTCGTGCATCACTTGAGCAGGTTCAAGTTTGGCCATAATGAAATGCTCTGAAGCTGGGTGAAGCACTTTACGAATTTCGGTTCCCATGTCGCCCATGATGCTCACAAAGTGGTCCATGGAAATTTCACCACGCTCTAACTGGTGGCCTGGGTTGTCGGTGTCGCCTTCAGAAATGAACATCTCCATGAAGATGGGCCCAAGCTTCTCGAGGTCGATTCCCGCGGCAATTGCGGCTTGGGGCATGACGGTGCTCATGGAATGCGTGAGCACTCCGCCGACGTCGAAGCACACTGCTTTATAGGGGGAAGTCATAAAACGACTTATCCGATTTTTTCAAGAAGGACGAGCGGTATCTCACGTTGTGTTCGCGACTGATAGCCGCCGTAGTTTTTGTATCTTTCAACAATTTGTGGCCACATTGCATTTCGCTCTTCGGCGGTAGCTATGCGTGCTCGGCGTTGGTGCTTGGTTTCGTCTTGGGTTGCCACTTCAACGAGTGGTTCGTCGCGCAAATTGAGGAACCATGCTGGATGGTGGTCGTCTCCACCACGTGAAGCAACAATGACCATTGTGGAATCGAGTTGTAGCGGGGAAGTGAGCATGACTTCGCGCTTCTCTCCACTTTTGCGACCCACCGTGGTGAGTTTCAAGACGGGCATGTTGCCGGCGTTCCAGCCTTTACGTCCACCGCTTACTTTCAAAATGGTGCGGTGAATGTTGTTCATTGATTTCAAGACAAAGTCGCTTGGCATGGGGTCTACGGTACTTGCTACTCCCAGTCACCTTTGCGACGCTGATCTTTTTTCTCACTCTCACGTTTCTTGCTGGTGAGGCGACGCTCAATGGCCCCGCGCGATGGACGTGACGGGCGACGCGGTGGAGCAGGAGGGGCTGCTGCAGTATCGATCATGTCGGTTGCTTGCGCAATACAGAGCTGTCGGTTGCGCCATTGACTACGGCTGGTTTGTTGCGTGACGCGAATGGTTTCGGGGTAAACGCTGAGTAAACGGGTTACTGCTGCTCGGGGCCCCGTAATGAGAGGCGTGGAGATGGTGAGAGATGCCTTGCTGGAGGTTTTGTTCACGTTTTGGCCGCCGGCTCCGGCAGATCGAGCAAAGGTCCAGGAAAGCGCAGGCTCGGGGATGCAGAGTCCGCGTGGGGTGCGAATGTTGCCGTCCGAGTCCATGTCTCATTATGTCTGTTGGGTACTCTTACAACAGATCATTCATATAGGGGTAAGGGGCACATATGACGAACACTGCACGCAACGAGGTTTCTACAACCCGTACAGGAATCAACATTTTTATTGGCGAAGGCGCAGCACCAGTTGTTTCCGACACATGGGGCGTGGGTGGCTGGAACATTCAATTCGTTCGTCTCGATGCCGGCCAAAGTTTTGCTCTGAATCATTCTGCGGGTGCTGTTCACATCAAAGTGGTCACGGGTCGCCTCGTCAACATCAATCGTGGGGCCTACGCCGAAGACAAAGTGGTTCGCAACACCAAAGTAACTGAAGCCGAAGTAGTGGCTGGCCCCGACGGTGCAGTGTTCACCATTTTCACAGGAACTTCGCAAGTGCCCAACAAAGTGACTTCAATGAGTCAACTTGCCTATAGCGGCCCTCTTGCCGAGCAATTGTCCTGGATCACATTCGAAGAGCGCTATCACGATGTCATTCCTTTCTTCGACGGTCTCGATTGCTATTTGTCGCCAGGTTTCCACTTGCTCGATGCTGACGGTGAAGAAATTACTTACATGTTCGTGTGGACCGCAGGAAAAGGTGTCGACTTGTCGACCCACAACCATGGCCACGACCCAGCACCAACACGTCCGGCGTTTGCTGAAGTGCACTGGGTATTGCAAAACGGCACCGGCAATGGCGGCATGTATGAAACATCGAAGCCAGGAGCGCCCGACCGTGCGCGTACGCCATTGCAACAAGGTGACGAGCATGGACCATTCTTTATGTGGGACAAAAAAACTAGCCGTCCGATATTGCGTGAAAACGGTGCAGTGGAATACCCATGGCACGGTTGGCAAGGTGGCACCGACACAGAAGCAGGGCAGTCGTACGACGTCGTAGCTGCTTTTGAAATTACTGCGCCGTACGCAATTATCGCGCCGTAACTGTGTCGAACTCATCGGCAACATCAGGGTTGCGTTTCGGGTGGCTTTCACCTGTCATCGGTAATAAGTGGAGCGACCATCAACCGATCGTTGTTTTTCAAGAGAAGAACATCTTGCCTACTGCGTTGCCACATTTCGATTCGCTGTGGATTGCCGATCATTTCTATGGCATGGATACGCACACTGACCCATTTATGGAGGCGTGGACAACGCTCACGTGGTTGGCTGCGAAGTTTCCCGATGTGATGCTGTGTCACCACGTGCTTGGCCAGGGGTATCGCAATCCTGCGCTCACCGCAAAGATGGCAGCCACCTTGCAGGTGTTGTCGGGTAACCGATTCATTTTGGGTATTGGTGCCGGCTGGCGTGAAGAGGAATACCGCGCTTATGGGTACGAATTTCCTCGTCCTGCAGTGCGCTTTCAAGAACTTGAAGAA
>JAURNB010000041.1 GCA_030830415.1 Acidimicrobiales bacterium
ACGGCACATTGTTTGTTACTCCAAGTGAAATCAATGCTGAAGTTGCAGAGTTGCTTGTTGCACGTTTCGGGCTTCCCATGTGGCGTTTCACCAACTCGGGTACTGAAGCAACCATGGACGCCATTCGTGTTGCACGTGGTGTAACGGGTCGCGACAAAATTGTGAAAGTTGAAGGTGGCTATCACGGTCATCACGATGAGGTGATGGTCTCGATGAAGCCACCATTGCATTTAGCTGGCCCTGCAGATGCGCCAAACACGGTTCCTGCAACTGCCGGCATCACTGCAGCAGTTCTTGGAGACACCATTGTGGTGCCATACAACGATGCTGAAGCATTAGAGCGGGCGTTATCGAACAACGACGTTGCGTGTTTCATTGTTGAGCCAGTCATGGAAAACATTGGCATTTGCAAACCACTGCCTGGTTATCTTGAAGCGGTGCGTGAAATCACGCAACGCCACGGCACGTTGCTCATCTTTGACGAAGTGAAAACAGGCATCACGGCCGGCTGGGGCGGAGCAACGGGTGTGTTGGGTGTACAGCCCGACCTTGTTGCGTTGGCAAAAAGTATTGGTGGTGGTTTTCCTATTGGTGCATTTGGCGGCAAGGCCGAATACATGGATGTCATCACCACGGGCAAAGTGATGCATTTAGGCACATATAACGGCAATCCGTTAGTAATGGCTGCTGCGCGTGCAGTGCTCAGCGAAGTGTGTACGCCGTCTGTCACTCAAGGCACAGCAGAACTCAATGAGCGTTTGCTCGCTGCATGTAACGACATCATTGTGAGTGCATCGCTTCCCGCGCACACCGTGCAGTTCGGTGCAAAGGGTTGCATCACATGGTCGGTGAATCAAGTACGTAACTACCGCGACTACAAAGAAACCGATTTTGATCTTGCCTTTGCGCAATGGATACACGGCATTAATCGTGGAGTTCTTTTGCCACCTGGTCTCGATGAACAGTGGCTCATTTCTGTGATGCATACCGACGCAGAAGTAATGCACTACGCCGATGTATTTCAAGAGTTCGTCAGCGAACTCACTCACTAATGCTGTAGGGTTTTTTTGTGAACACAATTGCAGCGCGCGTACGGCCAGGTGTTATTCGCATGTTGCTCAGAGGTCTCTTTCGACGCTGTGCATGGTGCGGTGGTCATGGCGCATTTTTCAATGGCTGGTTCAAGCGCGACGATCGTTGTCATACATGTGGCTTGTTGTGGCAACGTCGCCTCGAAGGTTTTGAACTCGGTGCAATGACCATGAATGTTTTGGTCTCATATGGCACCTTGCTATTCGGCATGGGTGTAGGCGTGTTCCTTACGTACCCCGATGTTGCTGTGGTGCCATTGCTTGCAGTGGTCGGAAGCTTGGCCATTATCTTGCCCATCCTCATGTATCCCGTCAGCTATGCCATGTGGCTTGCGGTCGACATTTTCATGCGCGATCTCGAGCCAGAAGAGCTCGCCGACGCGGCAGCAGCGGTGGCTGCCAAGACCCAATAGCGAGATTTCTCACAAAATCTTGCGGAGATGCTTGACCGAACGTCTGTTCGTAACTACAGTGTTGTTGTTCGCAATTGCCATATGACACCCCGTGTCTAGGTTGTGCACACAATACGAAGTGAATACACGTTCCGCCCAGTACATCTCCCGTTTCACGGGTTTTCCGAAAGGTTCCATATGAGCAACGACCGCGACAAGGCCCTCGATGCCGCTCTCGCCCAAATCGACAAGCAGTTCGGTAAGGGTTCCATCATGCGCATGGGAGAAAAGACCTCCCTCGGCATCCAAGCCATCAGCACCGGGGCCATCCCGCTCGACATCGCCCTCGGAATCGGTGGCTTGCCACGTGGCCGTGTTGTCGAAATCTACGGACCAGAATCCTCGGGTAAGTCCACACTGGCCATGCACGCTGTTGCAGAAGCCCAGCGCAATGGTGGCATCTGTGCCTACATCGACGCCGAGCACGCCATGGACCCTATTTACGCCCGTGCCATTGGTGTCGACGTCGACCAGTTGCTCATCTCTCAGCCAGACACCGGTGAACAAGCTCTCGAAATTGCCGACATGCTCATTCGCTCAGGTGCGCTCGACATTGTTGTTATCGACTCGGTTGCAGCACTCACACCACGTGCGGAAATTGAAGGCGAAATGGGCGACAGCCACATGGGCTTGCAAGCTCGTCTCATGAGCCAGGCGTTGCGCAAAATCACCGCAAACCTCAACAAGACCGACACCATTTGTATCTTCATCAACCAGTTGCGTGAAAAAATTGGCGTCATGTTTGGTTCGCCAGAAACAACACCAGGTGGCCGTGCACTCAAGTTCTATTCGTCAGTTCGCCTCGACATTCGTCGTATCGAGTCCATCAAAGACGGAACAGAAATTGTGGGTAACCGCACTCGCGTGAAGGTCGTGAAGAACAAAGTGTCGCCACCTTTCCGCCAGGCCGAATTCGACATTATGTACGGCAAGGGCATCAGCCGCGAAGGCGCATTGCTCGACATGGCGGTGGAATACGACATCGCCAAGAAGTCCGGTGCTTGGTACACCTACGAAGGTGAGCAGTTGGGTCAGGGTCGTGAAAACGCCAAGGCCTATCTCACAGCCAACCCAGAAATCATGATGCAAATGTCAGAAAAGATCCGCAGCAGTGCAGGTCTCGATGGAGGAGCGGCCGAGTTCACCGAAGCCGACGAACAACCCATCGAACTCGACTAAGCGTCACCGTTCCCTCTCTTGTTGGATGCCACAGCCTCTCCAAGAGAAGAATCGAAAGCCGAGCCGGCACCACGGCTCGGCTTTCGTATATCTCGCGTTATTTCACCGATACCGAGCGTGACCATGCAGTGCCAAAGGCACCCGATTTGCTCGGAGTGATCTTTACTTTCCACGAGCCGGCTTTCGTGGCTTTCACTGTGCAGGTCAACTTGATGCCTGCAAGTTTGCACGAACCCGATTTTGTTGTTGCTCCCAAAGTTGCTGTTGCTTTATAGGTCACGCCAGCAACGCCAGATCCCGTCAGTGTGATCGTCTTGCTCTTCGTGGTGAATTTGATTCCTGTTGGTGCCTTCGGAGCTCCGCCAGCGCTCTTCGCAGAACCTGCGTTGGAAGATGAAACTTTGGTGACTTTGAATTTTGGTGCCGAGAACGAAATATCTGAGATGGTGACGAGGCGTCCGTCAGTTCCGTTGTCGGCTGCGGTCCATTTGGTCCATGCAACGGTATCGGTGCCAGCATCTGCAGTTGACTTCGACTCTGCGGTGCGTGCAACGCTCAGCACTTTTGTCATGTCGGTTTCTGTTGCAGCAATTTTGAACTGTGATTCAAGAACTGCATCGGAGAGAAACCCGTAGAACTTGCCTTTACGCACATTTCCATCGCTGAGCCTGTGGGGCCCAGCAATGCCGTAGGTGAGGCTGGGTGTTTCTCCACTTGCCACATCGAGTGAACCGATAACGGCAGCATTGGTGGCAAACAAAGCACCTGCAAAAGCGGCACTCAAGGTTGTGTCGAGGCTCAATACCATTTGCATGCCAAGAGTGTCTTGGGTCGATTTATCGGCATCGCAAACGGAGACGGGAATGGTGGTGCACTGTTGGGCTTTTTGGTCTTGGTAGTCAATTCCAGGTGCGTCGCTGAGCGAGAACTTCACTCGTGCAGTTCCGTTATCTTGTCCTAAATTTTCTGTCTTCCAGTCAGTAGGCGTGCCGTTCATCCATGTCCATCCGAGTTTCTTTCAAACGGTGTTCAGCCCGATGGTCATGTCGAAAACAGATGTGGCATTGATTGTTGTTGTAAGCGTGGCGGTCGGGGCAGAGAAGTTGTGACCCAGTTGCCCTGCTTGTTTCACATAAGCGAGCGTGATGCCCACGCGGTTTGGTGTGGCGTAGCAGTTGTTGCTGGAGCCGGTTTTACACAAGTTTGTTGGCGAGATCACAGCGGTGATGGCACCAGGTGAGGTGGGGGCGGCGGTTGTTGCAGTTCCATTGGTTACTATTTGAGTAGTTGCGCCATTGGTGGTGACCGAAAGTGATGCAATGTAAGGGCGACCAGCAACACCACCAGCAAGGTCAGACCAGTTGCCTTGGCTTTGTGAATTCTGGGAAGAGTCGAGTGAACCTTGGTCGGGCATGCCGTCGTCAATTGCTGCTGCATGTACATGAGGGCTCGTGGTGGACAATGCACTCGCTGCAACGAGTGCAGCCACGAGTGAGATGCGAATGGGTCGTTTCATGGGTGCTCCTTCTGAAGTTTCATTCAATGTAGGCTGAAAATTATTCAGTTACAAGACTCCACAGGCTTGAAACCCCCGACTTGGGTAGCCTGCACACCATGACGAACGGCAAATACATTGTGCGCACCCATGGGTGCCAAATGAATGAGCACGATTCGGAGCGCATCGCTGGTCTTTTAGAGGCCGATGGCTATTCGGTGGCCGAAACTGAAGACGATGCCAATGTCATTGTTCTCAACACCTGCTGTATTCGGGAAAACGCCGACGAAAAGCTTTACGGGCAATTGGGCTGGTTGAAGCAGTGGAAAGAAGCGGCCCCCAATAGGCAACTGGTGGTTGCTGGGTGCTTGGCCCAAAAAGATAAAGACCTGGTGCTGAAAAAGGCACCATGGGCCGACGTGGTGATGGGCACGCACAACGTGCATCGTGCCGCGGAACTTATTAACTTTGCGCAAAAAAATGGTCCGGTTACAGAAATCTTCGATGAAGCTGTACTGGAAGATCATGCACTGTTCCCCAGCGCTTTGCCAGCAAAACGCGAGAAGAGTTTTAATGCTTGGGTCACCATTCAAATTGGTTGCGATAACTCATGTTCCTTTTGCATCGTCCCATCGGTTCGCGGTGAAGAAATCAGCCGCCCTTTTGCCGACATCGTGAGTGAAGTGGAAGATCTTGCCGCACAGGGCATCACTGAAGTGAGCTTGCTTGGCCAAAACGTCAACTCGTATGGCCGCGATATTGCTCTCGATGTGCGTCGTGAAACAGGAGTGGGCAGTGTGCGCCCCATGTTTGCCGAGTTGCTCGAGGCAGTTGGTGCAGTTCAGGGCATTCGTCGTGTGCGCTTTGTGAGTCCGCACCCAAAAGATATGCGCACGGAAACGTTTGCCGCTATGGCTAACACGCCTGAAGTATGTGAGCACCTGCATTACCCGCTCCAATCAGGTAGCGATGCTGTGTTAGCTGCAATGCATCGTGGTTATACAGCCGAGCGTTATTTGTCGCGACTCGCTGAGGCGCGTGCCACCATCGACGATCTAGCTGTGTCGAGCGATGTCATTGTTGGTTTCCCGGGTGAAACGGAAGACGACTTTGTGCGCACCATGGAAGTATGTGCTGAAGCATGCTTCGACTCTGTGTTTATTTATGAGTTCTCGCCACGCGAAGGCACGGAAGCCGCTACATATACCGATCGCTTCGTTGACCCCAAAGTTGCCAACCAGCGCTATGAACGCCTGCGCGCAGTAGTAGAACGCAGCGCACAAATGAAGCATGAAGCACGCATTGGTCGCATTGAAGAAGTCATCATTGAAGGTATGAGTAGAAAAAATGAAGGTGTCGTTACCGGGCGCACGCGACAAAACAAGTTGCTGCATTTCCCTTATGGTGAACCCATTCGTGTTGGCTCATATGCAAATGTTCTTGTTACCTCGGCTGCTCGTCACTTCTTGCGCGGTGAATTTCAAGAAATGCTTTCCATGCCAACGCACCGCGTGCATTTGCCTGTGACCGCGCTGTAATGCACACTCTCCAGAAAGTTTGGCCATGTCAAAACAAGTAGTAATTCTCGGCCCAACGGCAAGTGGCAAGTCGTCTGTTGCAATGGCTGCAGCACAGCAAGTTGCTGGCACACACATTGTTGCTGTCGATGCCATGCAGGTATATCGCGAAATGAATATTGGCACTGCAAAACCAACTGCGAGCGACCAGCAATTAGTTCCGCATCATTGCATCGACCTAGTTGACCCTTCGCAACGTTTCACGGTGACGCAGTTTCAAGAAGCGGCACGCGGAGAATTAGCAAAACTTGAAGAGTCGGGAAATACGGCTCTTCTTGTTGCTGGCACGGGCTTGTACCTCACTGCTGTTATCGACAATCTTGATTTTCCCGGTGAGTGGCCAGATGTTCGCGCAGAACTTGAAGAGAACCACAACACCACCTTGCTCTTTGCTCAACTCAAGCAACTCGACCCTGTGGCAGCTGAGCGCATTGAGCCCACCAACCGTCGGCGCATGATTCGTGCGTTAGAAGTGTGTATTGGAAGTGGGCGCCCCTTTAGCGACTCAGGCCCTGGCACCTCCGCCTACCCAGAAAATGGAATTGTTCAAATCGGTTTGCGCTGGAAGCGAGAAGTGCTGGCACAACGCATTGCCGACCGTGTTGATGCAATGCTCGACGACGGATTGTTGAAAGAAACAAAGGCTCTATTGCGTCGCCGGCCAGCGATGTCGGCAACGGCTCGCCAGGCACTGGGCTATAAGGAAATGGCCGACCACATTGAGGGACGCGCTTCACTTTCCGAGGCTAAAGAAGAACTGGTTTTGCGCACACGGCAATTCGCTGTACGCCAAGAGCG
>JAURNB010000006.1 GCA_030830415.1 Acidimicrobiales bacterium
ACCTCCGGAAGGGATAACCGCTGAAAGCATCTAAGTGGGAAACCCGTTCGAAGATGAGACTTCCCATGCGGTCAACGCAGTAAGGCCCGTGGCGAGACCACCACGTTGATAGGCCGGAAGTGTAAGCGTAGTAATACGTTCAGCTGACCGGTACTAATCGGCCGAGGGCTTGGTTAGATACACGCTCGTGCTTGCTCTGGAGTCTTTGAGGGACTTCACCCGAATTTTTCGGGATCCCCTTGACAACAATTTTCGGTGGCCATGGCGGTGGGGTCACACCCGTTCCCATCCCGAACACGGCAGTTAAGCCCGCCAGCGCCAATGGTACTTGGAGGTAGACCTCCTGGGAGAGTAGGACGCCGCCGAATTAATCGAATCAAAAGCCCCTCGTGAAAACGGGGGGCTTTTGTGTTCCTACGATCATCACATATTGAAATCGCGATGCACGTTAACTTCGCTGCATGAACGCGCGCCTGTTTGGTGAAGTACTGGTCACGATGTTGGTCATTCTCGACCCTCCGGGAAATGTTCCCATCTTCCTTGCCGTCACTCGTCAACTCAATAGTAAAGAGCGACATCGTGCTGCAGCTTTAGCTATTTGCACTGCGTTTTCCGTCATCATGTTGTTTGCGTTAGGTGGTCAAACCATCTTGGACTACCTGCACGTTTCTGTTCCTGCTTTGCAAGGTGCAGGCGGCTTGTTGCTGTTGTTGGTGGCGATGCAGTTGCTATACAACAAGGGTGGCGATGATGGTTTTCTCGAGGCAACGCCAGAACAACGCACATCTATCGCCCTCGTGCCATTAGGTACGCCTTTGCTTGCAGGCCCAGGTGCAATTGTGGCAACCATTCTCTTCTTCAACCAAACACAATCATTTGGTGAGTGGATGAGCGTGTCGAGTGCTATTGCGATTGCGCTGATGGTGTCGTTTATTGCAATGCGCTTTAGTGGCATCATTCAACGCATTGTGCGTCCGATGGGTGTTTTACTACTTGCTCGTGTAGCCGGAATGATTCTCGCTGCAATTGCTGTGCAAATGATCGCCGACTCTGTAACGGCTTTTGTGCGTAACGCTTAATTCATTCCGCAGGGTTCACGTTTTGCTGGGGGATTGGCCCATACGTCTTTTCATACCGATCAACGTTGTCGGCAATGGCCCGTGCGATTTCAAAAATCACCGAAGTGGGTACTTTGACTCGTGCAACAACCGGTGTAGGTACGAATAGTTCCCCTGATGCATCATGTTCTGGCATGCCAGCAACCCCAAAATCAAGCGTGAATTCGTAGGGCCCATGCCAAACAGCAGCGACATTGGCATAAACACCAGCCTTTTTGTCGTCGGCTATTTCCATACGCACTTGGGCTTGTTGCGGCACATTGTCATCAGTCATAGAGGCATCGTACCGATTTTCAGGTGAGCAACGTAGAGTGTTGCCCTATGCCGAACGATCGTCCGCGCCCCCCACGCTCACAGAGTTCTTCTGGGCGCAATGATCGTTCAGAGCGACGTCCAACGCGTGGTCGCGATGGTGACGACCGCCGACCCGTTCGTGGCCGTGATTCAGACGATCGTCGTCCCACCCGTGGGCGCGATTCCGACGAGCGTCGCCCAACCCGCCCAGCATTAACTGCTGCTGAGCAAAAATCACGGGAAGTTTATGCTCGCACCGGCGGTCGTCGTACCGAAGGCACTGGCGCCCCCACTGCTCGTCCGGTGCGTAAAAAGGTCGAATGGGTCGATGAAGGTGCCGTGAAGAAAACTGCTCGCAAGGCAGTACAACGTGGCGCGGCTCCACGTTCGCGCAGTCAAGGTGACAACCGTGGTGAAAATCGCGTGCCTGGTATCCCTCGCAGTGATCGCCCGTTGCCGTCCGATATTTCGCGCGATGTAGAAAAAGGCGTTGGCGTTCGCCAATCGCAGTCAACAACCGAACGCTTGCAAAAAGCAATTGATGCTTTTGAGTACGAGCGTTATGAAGACGCCGCACGTTTATTGCAAGTGCTGTCGCGGCAGTTACCTGGTATGGCCCTGGTGCATGAAATGGCTGGCCTGTGTGCGTATCGTCAGGCAAAGTGGCGTACAGCTGTGAATGAACTAGAAGCAACACGCGTGCTCGACCCATCTCGTACCACGGTGTTGCCTGTACTTGCCGATGCATATCGTGCATTGCGCAGGTGGAGCAAGGTCAATCAAATATGGACCGAAATTAAAGATTTGTCGCCACATCCGTCGGTGCTTGCCGAAGGCCGCATCGTTGCTGCTGGTGCATTGTCTGATCAGGGTAAACTTGCTGAAGCTGTTCGTCTCTTTGACTCCGTGTTGAATGTTCCCAAACGAGTACAGGATTACCATTTGCGCCAGTGGTACATGGCTGCAGATCTTCACGATCGCTCGGGAAACATTGTTGAAGCTCGTCGTCTTTTTGCTCGTGTCATGCAATACGACGCTGAATTTGTAGATGTTGCAGACCGTCTTTCCCATCTTGGACCCGTTCGCTAACACCCCTTCGTTATTCTCTGATTATTGAGCTTTGCTCCTTCTCATGTCGGCCTTGAGCCGCATCTCAACAGCGAGAAGTGGAGGAAGTATGAACGTAGTAGTCATTCGTGGTGTGGTGCTCAATACCCCAGTGGAACGAGTCTTAGGGTCTGGCGAATACGCCACCTCTTTCGACGTTGTCACGGAAAGCGATGAAGGCAGGCTCACCGTTCCTGTTAACTGGGTCACAACCGTCAAGACACTTCTGCAAGAAGGTGAAGATGTCATGGTGAGTGGAAGCGTTCGGCGTCGCTTTTATCGCGCAGGTGGTTCTGTGCAAAGCCGTACCGAGGTCTTGGCGAAGCAGGTGCTCAATATGCGTCGCAAAGTGGCCGTCAAAAAGAGTCTCACCGAGATCCAAAAAGAGCTCACGCACAACTGGTAGGCCCGCAATTTCTTGCCTATGAGTGCAAAGTGGCTAGTGTTTTCAGTGAAGTACTTCTTGAAAGGCCCCACTGTGAATCAGCAGCAACTCGAGCAAATGCGCACCGGTAAAGGCTTCATCGCCGCTTTAGATCAAAGCGGTGGAAGCACGCCAAAGGCTTTGAAGTTGTATGGAGTCGATGAGTCTTCATATTCCAATGAAGACGAAATGTTCGATGTCATTCATGCAATGCGTAGCCGCATGGTGATGAGCCCAGCGTTCACTGGCAATCGAGTTCTCGCTGCCATTTTGTTTGAGGGCACTATGGATCGCAGTATCGATGGGGTGGGAAGTGCAGAGTACTTGTGGAGCCGCAAGCAAGTGATCGCCATTTTGAAGGTCGACAAAGGTCTTGCCGATGAGGCCGATGGTGTGCAACTCATGAAGCCCATGCCTGAACTCGACGCTTTGTTGGCAAAGGCACGCGCGAATGGCATCTTCGGAACAAAAATGCGCTCCGTTATCAAAGTCGCAAACGCAAAAGGCATTTCAGAAGTTGTCGCTCAACAATTTGCCGTTGGTCGTCAAATCCTTGCCGGTGGCCTTGTGCCCATCATTGAGCCAGAAGTAGACATCAATAGCCCAAGCAAAAAAGAAGCAGAAGTGTTGTTGAAGGCTGCACTACTCAAAGAACTCGATGCGCAACCTGCCGATCAGCCTGTGATGTTGAAGCTCACTTTGCCCGAAGACGACAATTTCTATCTCGACTTGGTGAAGCACCCGAGCGTGTTGCGGGTTGTTGCATTGTCGGGTGGTTACTCGCGTGACGATGCCAACACAAAGCTCAGCAAGAACAACGGTGTCATCGCAAGCTTCTCTCGTGCGCTCACTGAAGGGCTTTCCGCTCAGCAGTCAGATACTGAGTTCAACGCAGCACTCGACAGTGCAATTGCATCCATCTACACAGCGTCGAATACCTGATCTAGCCAGCTGCTAGCGGGCGCATAGCTAACCCTGTGCGCAGCTTCGGCGTGAAAAACGTCGACTTCGGCGGCATCAATAATCCTTCATCGGCCGTGCGGCGAATTTCCGCAAGTGAAACCGGACGAATGAGAACTGCGCATTGTGCATTCCCGGCCTTCAGGGCATCGAGCACTTCATGTGTGCCGTGCTGGTACGAAATACCGGCGGCATCGAGAGAACCCAAGGCGGTGGTAATTGCATGTTCTAGGCGCGCACTATCGAGGGCTCGGACCTCGGAGAATTTCTCGGTTTTCTCGGTGAAGAGAGTTGTCGACCCATCTGGGCGCACGAGGCAGATGGCTTTTTCTGAATTCATCAGTGTCAACGTGTTGTCCGACAAGGTGCTGTCACTCACGCGTGTGTAGAACTCGCTCAGAATGTCTTCCATTTGAGAAGGGCTAACAGCAGCAACGAGGCGGTGGATGGCAGCAATGCTCAACTGTTCTTCAACAAGTTCTGCAACATATGTCATGGTGAGACCTGCTGTAGGGGCAAGTGGTGAATTGGCGGCGCGCATTTCGTCGCGGTAGGTACGTGAAATGGCGTAGCGATGGTGTCCGTCGGCAATGACCACGGGTGCACTGGCAATAGCCGATCGAATAGCGTCAATACGGACTGAGTCGGTAACACGTTCAACGCGATGCACCACACCGTCTTCGTCGGTCATTTCGCCCATGAATTCACCCGGTGCGAGAAGTACCTGGGTGAGGCCACCGCAGAGCGATAAGCCCCACACTGGCGACAAGTTACATTGTGTTGCTCGGGTGAGGTCGAGTCGGTCGGTTTTTGCTTTAGGTGTGGTTTGTTCGTGGGGGAGGACGCCTCCTGCCCCGACGTCTACGACTTCAAGAGCGCCAATGACTCCAACCGTGTGGCGATCTTTCCCTGTGGAGTCGCGAAACGACATGCGGTACAACGTGTATGACGGAGAAGGGTCTTGCGTGAGTACCTTGCTCGAGATCCAATCTTGGATATCGGTCGCCGCTTTTTGGTAGCGCTCTGGCCCATCTGCATCGAGTGGGCAATCGACATGAACAATATTCCACGGACTTTGTTCGCCGTAGTGTGCTCGATCATCTGCGCTCAATACGTCGTAGGGCGGGGAACTCAGCGCAAAAAGATCTGTTTGGGCATTGGTGTAGCGAAGCGCTGAGAATGGTTCAAAATGAGGCACACTCTAAGGGTGGCAGGTATGGGTGCAACAAGCAAAACTGAAGGTGTGTCGGGCATCATTTGGAGTGATCTTGATGGCGTCATTTGGCGCGGGGCCTCGGTCATTAGTGGTGTACCCGAGAGCATTGCAACGTTGCGACAAGCGGGCTGGCAAGTCAATTTTGTAACGAATAATTCCTCTACGCGACTCGCCGATCAGGAAAAGAAGCTCGGCGACATGGGTATTCCCGCCGTTGGCAATGTGGTGACGAGTGCTCAAGCGGCAGCTTCATTAATTGCGCCAACCGAAACAGTGTTGGCGTGTTCAGGCCCGGGCGTCATTGAGGCAGTCCGCAACCGTGGAGCGCAGGTTGTCGACGTGCGAGATGCTTTAACTGATCCCGCATTTCTTCCGTCCAGTATCGATGCGGTGGTGGTGGGAATGCACCGCGATTTTTGCTTTGATTTTCTCCACCTGGGCCTTTCGTGTCTGTTGGCAGGTGCACGCCTCATTGGCACGAACGACGATGCAACTTTTCCCACCGAGACAGGAATATTGCCAGGTGGGGGCTCACTCATCGCGTCATATGTGTATGCATCGCAACTCACGGCGACCATGGCGGGAAAACCACACGATGCGATGGCACAACTGGTTCGTTCGCTCGCCGGGTCCACGCCTGCGGCCAGGCAGGTGATGGTGGGTGATCGGCCCGACACCGATGGTGCTTTTGCGCAGCGTCTTGGCATTGCCTATGCCCAGGTGTGGTCGGGTGTGCAAGAAAAGTGTGCTGGGCCAGTCGACGGTGTCTCGTTTCATTACACAGGTAACACCTTTTGCGATATTGCAACGGAGCTCTTGAGCAGTACCAATGCAACAGACGATCTTCGTCAGGCGCATCAATGAAATCACGTCGCTCATTGGTGCGAGAGGTGCTCCACCGCGGGCTGTTGTCGAGTGCAGCCGAGGTGGAGGTGGCACTTGCTGAAAACCGCGTACGTGTGAACG
>JAURNB010000042.1 GCA_030830415.1 Acidimicrobiales bacterium
AGAAAGAAAGCACTGTGAACCCCCTCTCACACTCTTCCTCACACCCCGTTGACGACCTCGAAAGTATTGCGGCGATCGGTAACGCTTGGCGCGACTTGCGCCGCGGTGCAGCAGCTTCATCGCTACGCAGCAAACTTTTTGGCGAAGGCGAATCGGCTCTCGACCCTGGCCAAGTCGACACTCTCGACCTTCTCGTTGAGCGCGAGTTCTGGCGCATGGGCGACCTCGCCGAAGCACTGCGTGTTGACCCCTCTACGGCAACGCGTGCCATTCAGCGCCTCGAAAAACTAGAGCTTGCCGAGCGCACCACACTTGCCTCCGATGGCCGCGTGGTAACAGTTGCTGTTACTTCTGCTGGTCGTGCCCGCCACAACATCATTACTGAACGACGCTTGAAGGTCATGATCAAAATTTTGAGCGACTTTGCCCCAGAAGATCAAGCAAAACTTGCTCAATTACTCACCCAGTTTGTTACTTCCGTCGACGATGTTGCCGACACTTTTGAGCCGTGAAACTTCGGCGTTATTCGCTACGATAAAGACATGATTGCAGCAGAAGTTTGGCACTGGTGGATTGGTGTAGTTCTCACCGTCGTAGGCGTAGGAACCGTTCTCGCCATGGTGGCTGGGTATGTCTCTAAGGTCAGCGCAACGAAGTACCCAGGGCGCCGTAACCGTTAAGGCCGTCGCACATTGTCATGATTCTTGATGCGCAAGCACTTCAGCATCATGAACTGGTACAAGAACTTCTTACTCGCACACACTTTCCTCTATTAACCGAAGCACCTCACGGTGTGGCATGTGCGGTTTCTGGTGGTGCCGATTCCGTAGCACTGCTCATTCTTGCTGTGGCAACCGGACACGAGGTCACCGCGTATCACGTTGACCATGGTTTACGAGTTGGTTCTCAGAATGAATTTTCCGTTGTAGAAAATATCGCCACACGTTTTGGCGCCATGGCTATTTCTTTGCGTGCCGATCTAGCCGATGGCCCCAACCTAGAAGCACGAGCCCGCCAAGCTCGTTTTGCACTCTTGCCGCCTGGCGTGCTTACTGGCCATACAGCCGACGACCAAGCAGAAACCGTGCTCATCAACCTCATGCGTGGGGCCGGAACCGAAGGCCTTTCGGGAATGCGTTATACGCACAGCAAGCCGATTCTTCACTTGCGCCGACATGAAACCGAAGCGCTCTGCGCCGCATTTGATATTGACCTTGTTGAAGACTCCAGCAATAGTGATCCTCGCTTTCAGCGCAATCGCGTACGCCACGAACTCCTTCCACTTCTCAACTCCATCGCACAACGCGATGTCGCACATCTCATTGCTCGTGAATCGCAACTCATTGGCGACGACGAAAAATTCCTCCAAGATCTCGCCTCGGTTATTGACGTACTCGACGCACCGGCACTTGCCGCTGCCCCACTTCCACTTGCTCGCCGTGCAATTCGCATGTGGCTTGCCAACCCCTACCCACCCGATGCAGCAACTGTTGAGCGTGTACTCGAAGTTGCCCGAGGAATTCACCCCGGATGTGAAATTGGTGGCGGGAAACAGGTGCGAAGAAGCAATCAGCGATTAAGATTGCAGTAATGCCACCGAAGCTTCGAGGAAAATGGGCTCTGGGTATACAACCCCGGAACTTCACATGGATCATTAAAGATCGTCTCGCTATTTGCGAACGCCCTGGCGGGTATGGCGTCAACCACCGTCGCGTGCGGCGCCAAGAAGAAATCATTTGGTTGCGCGAAAACAACTTCGCCAGTGTTTTTTCCATCATTGGTGCGCCTCACAACCTGCACAGCTACGAAGAACTCAACTTGCCTTATCGGCATCGTCCGCTCAGTGGTGCCGACGATATTGACCCATGGCTCGTTTCTTTCTATAACGAACTCAAAGTGCTTCTCGCTGGCGATACCAAAATCTTGGTGCACGCTGAAGAAGTAGGCGACCGCATCATTGGCATTATGGGTGGCTACATCCGCTGGAGCGGTCTTGTCGATGACCCTTCACAAGCCATCATCATCACCGAACGCATTGCTGGCCAACAATTAGACCCCTTCGCACGCGAACTCATTTTGCGTGTGCACGACCTGCGCTAATTCTCTTTCGCTAGCGTCTCACTTATGAAATGTGTTGTTGTTGGCGCAGGGCTTTCCGGTTTAATTGCCGCACAAACACTGCAGCAAGCAGGCCACGAAGTTCTTGTACTCGATAAAGGACGTTCGGTGGGTGGGCGCCTAGCAACACGGCGTATTGGCAATGCCACCTTCGACCACGGCGCACAGTTTTTTACCGTTCGCAACAACGCATTCGCTGAGCATGTTGAAGTGTGGTTACGTGAAGGCGTAGTACGCGAATGGTGCAAGGGTTTTTCACCAGCTGGTGATGGCTTCCCTCGTTATGTCGGCGACAAAGGGATGACATCTATTGCGAAATATCTCGCAACAGGCCTCGATGTGCGTTGCAGTTCACTGGTGTTTTCACTTGGCAAAAAAGGTGAACAGTGGGAAGTGCAACTCGACGATGGAACTTCCATCATGAGTGATGCAGTTGTGATGACTTGCCCCATTGCGCAAAGTTTTGGTCTTGCCTACACCACCGGCATTGAATTACCAGAGGAATTGCGTGTGGTTGACTATCACCGCACGCTTGGGCTTCTTGCTGTGCTCGATGGGCCAAGTGCAGTTCCCGCTCCAGGCGGTATGCAAAACCCCGACGATGTTTTTTCATTCATTGGCGACAACTTTGCAAAAGGTATTTCCGCCCAACACGCTCTCACTTTTCACGCGGGTCCGGCCTGGAGTGCTGCGCACTGGGACGACAGCCTTGAAGATGGTTTGGCAGAACTCACTCGCCACGCCCAGCCATATTTAGGTAACGCAAAAATTGTGGAGAGTAATTACAAGAAGTGGCGCTTTGCTACACCTATTACTCAGTTTCCTGAGCGATATTGGCTCCATGAGTCGGGTACTTTCGTACTCGCTGGCGATGCCTTCGCCGAACCCCGCGTGGAAGGTGCTGTACTCAGCGGTCTTGCAGCTGCCGCGGCGCTACGCAATTGATTGCAATAAATTATTAGTGGCTTCGCGCAATGCGTTAGTTACCTCACCTTGAGGCAACGCATCACACGCATCGCTTGCTTCTTGCACAAAGCGTTGCGCAGTTTCAATAGCAAATTGAATTCCGCTACCAGCACGAACAATTTCTAATGCTCGGCGTTGTTGTGCGTCATCAAGAGGCGCACCCAGCATTGACTTCAATTCTTTTCCAGTTGCATCACCAACTGCCATGGTGTGCAGTACTGGCAATGTGTATACGCCTTCCACCATGTCATGGCCTGCAGGCTTGCCGAGTTCAGCATCGGAAGAAGTGATGTCGAGAATGTCGTCGACAATTTGGAACACCATGCCGTAGGCCGTTCCATAACGAGTTAACGCATCAATCACTGTGCGATCGTGCCCAGCCACAATTCCGCCAATACGTGCAGCGGTGCTGTAGAGCGAAGCTGTTTTGCCATCGATGCTCACGAGATACGAATCGACCGGGCGCGAAATGTCGTAGGTATGACGCAACTCTTCAATTTGTCCTTCACACAAATTGCCAATGGTGTGTGCGAGCAACCCGGCAACTTCTGTACCTAATGATGCAGCAATTTCTGATGCGCGCGCCAACAAAAAATCTCCGGCGAGAATTGCTTGCAGGTTCCCCCATTTGGCATTCACCGTTTCCACCCCGCGACGTGTGGTGGATTCATCCATGACGTCGTCGTGATACAGCGAACCCAAGTGCACCAATTCACAAGCAATGCCACCCTGAATTGCCTCTTCTGCAGCACTTCCACCGGTTGCCACCAGCGACGCAGCTATTGCCATGACTGGGCGCAAGCGCTTTCCGCCCGCAGTAATGAGGTGCGAGGCGATTTCCGTGAGGTAGTCGTCGGAGGTACGAACGGCAGCCAGCATCGCCGCTTCGACCCGTTCGCGGTCGGCGGCCATATGGGGCAATGAGAGGAGAGGTGAGGCTGTTGCCACACTCATAGGTTACGGCCCACAATGCGCCCTGCCCTAACGGTGCAGGTACACTTGGGCAACGTATTTCAGTGCCGAAGGGCACCAGATAAGGGCGGTCAAATTGTTCGAACGCTTTACCGACAGGGCGCGACGAGTTGTGGTGTTAGCGCAAGAAGAGGCGCGCCTCCTCAACCATTCTTATATTGGCACCGAGCACATCTTGCTTGGGCTCATTCACGAGGGCGAAGGCGTTGCCGCAAAAGCACTCGAGTCGCTCAGTATCTCTCTTGAAGCAGTACGCGCCCAGGTAGAAGACATCATTGGTCAGGGTGGTTCGTCACCTTCAGGTCACATTCCCTTCACCCCTCGTGCCAAAAAAGTTCTTGAACTCTCTTTACGTGAAGCTCTCCAACTCGGCCACAACTACATCGGCACCGAGCACATCTTGCTCGGCCTCATTCGTGAAGGCGAAGGCGTTGCCGCTCAAGTTTTGGTCAAGCTCGGCGCCGACCTTGGTCGCGTGCGTCAACAAGTCATCCAGTTGCTCAGTGGCTACCAAGGCCCTGCCGGTGCAAAGGGTGAAGGCACCCCAGCCGGTGCAGCTGCAGGTAGCGGCAAAGAAGAAAGTGGCGACAAAGGCGGCAGCCAAATTCTCGACCAATTCGGTCGCAACCTCACGCAACTTGCTCGCGACAAAAAGCTCGACCCCGTTATTGGTCGTTCACGTGAACTCGAGCGCGTTATGCAAATTCTTTCACGTCGTACCAAAAACAACCCCGTGCTCATTGGTGAGCCTGGTGTTGGTAAGACCGCAATTATTGAAGGCCTTGCTCAGAAAATTGTGAGCAACGACATTCCTGAAACTTTGAAGAACAAGCAGCTCTACACACTCGACCTCGGTGCACTTGTTGCAGGTAGCCGTTACCGCGGTGACTTTGAAGAGCGTCTCAAGAAAGTTTTGAAAGAAATCAAAACTCGTGGCGACATCATTTTGTTCATCGACGAAATTCACACACTTGTTGGTGCAGGCGCAGCAGAAGGCGCAATCGATGCAGCGTCAATTCTTAAGCCAATGCTTGCTCGCGGTGAATTGCAAACCATCGGTGCAACCACACTCGACGAGTTTCGCAAGCACTTCGAAAAAGATGCAGCACTCGAGCGTCGCTTTCA
>JAURNB010000043.1 GCA_030830415.1 Acidimicrobiales bacterium
ACCTTCATCGGGACGAATTTCAAGATGTCCGAAGTGCAATGCGTTCTCGAGGTGAAAAGCTCCGTTTGCGCGGCGCAGAAGTGCGTGCATGCGCGCAACAAGGTGCTGGCAGTTCACAGGGTGCTCGTGGTAGTCGTCTGCACCAGCTTCAAGGCCTTGCAAGATGGTGTTGGTGTCTGAGTTCTCGGTGACAATGTAAACAAATGCCGACGTTGCATTTCTCATTTGTTTCACCAGGTCGCTGGTGTCTCCTGCGATGGTGGCGATGTTGAAAATGACGACGGTGGGTTGCTTCTTGCGTACCGCAGTCAGCGCATCGTCCAACGAGTGCACTACTTGCAACACGTATGCCCCGTTGGTATCGGCAAGCGACTGCGCTATTTCGGTCTCAATTTGAGGAGATCCTTCGATGAGGAGCACTGCAATGGGTGAATTTGCAGCGCGTCCTTTTGGCATAGACCTTTAGTCTAGAGCAGTTGCGCAGGGCAATTAACTGCTGGAGTGATTGATGAGCTCTTGTATTTGAGTAAATACACCAGGGGGAGATGCCAAAATAGCCGACGGTTGAATATCGCCACCATCAATACTGCCAATGGTGCAACCAGATTCTTTAGCAATGAGCGTTCCTGCGGCAAGATCCCATGGGAAGAGATGCTCTTCGTAATACGCGTCGTAGCGTCCTGCCGCTACAAAACATAAATCGAGTGACGCAGAACCCAGTCGACGAATGTCGCGAATTTTGGCAATGATCTTGGGAATACGTGCGGCCTGAATGAGACGATTATCTGGTGAATAATTGAATCCGGTGGCAATGAGGCATTGTGCAATTTCAGTTACCTCATTGCAGTAAATACGTGTGCCGTTTAAATAGGCTCCACCTCCGCGTGTAGCCGTGTATGTCTCGCGAAGTGGTGGGCAAAAGACCACTGCGGCGAGTTCGCCCTCAGCATCGTGAGCGCCCAAAGAGACAGTCCACGTGGGGAGGTCGTACAGGAAATTCGTGGTGCCATCGATGGGGTCAACAAACCAGGTGATTCCACTCGTGCCCGTGTATCCGCCGCCTTCTTCCCCAACGATGCTGTCGTTGGGCCGTGCGGTGCGCAGCGCGGTAATGATTGAGGCTTCCGTGAGTTTGTCGTACTCGGTCACCATGTCGGTGGAAGTTGATTTGGTGCTCACATCTGTCAGCCCGCGTTTGCGGCCAGCAAGTGCAACTGCACCCACTTCATGCGCAATGTCTGTTGCCAAGTTGACGAGGTCGGCGGCAAGGGAATCGCTCATTGTTTATCCTGCAATTCTTTCCATTCGCCAAGTGCGCGTAGCACCAGTACAGCAACAACACCCATGCCGGCGGCAGTGAGCGTTGCGCCAATCAATACGCCGATGCCTTTCGGGGCATCACACGCACCAGAACACTGCAAGTCGACAAGCGCAAACCCAATGAGGCCGCCTGCGAGACCGCCGCCAACGATGGAGGAAAAGGCGGCAATGCGCGCACCTCGTGGTGGAAGTGCGGATAGGGGTCGCTCAATTGGAGGGGGGTCGTGGGGGAAAGGGGTGGGAAGTGAAGACACATAGACATCGTAGGCTGTGAAGTGAAATGAACTCTGAACGCGTCATTCTGCACGTAGATATGGACATGTTCTACGTGGCTGTTGAATTGCGGGAACGCCCCGAATTGCGGGGAAAGCCCGTTGTCGTTGGCGGTGCAGGCCCGCGTGGCGTGATTGCCGCAGCATCGTACGAGGCACGCCGGTTTGGTGTCTTTAGCGCTATGGGCTCGGTTCATGCTCAACGTCTATGCCCCGATGTCATCTTCTTGCCTGGCAATTTTCCTCTGTATCAAGAGGTGAGTACCGATGTCCATGCAATTTTTCACTCAGTCACCCCGCACGTTGAAGGTCTCGCACTCGACGAAGCCTTTCTCGATGTCACGGGATCGCTCAAAATATTTGGCACCGCAAAAGACATCGCTCATCTCATCCGTGAACGCATCACCACCGAAATTGGTATTCCTTGTTCGGTAGGAATCGCCACCAACAAGTTCATCGCAAAAATAGCTTCAAAGGCTGCAAAGCCCATCGCGACCGCAGAAGGAGTACGAGCAGGTAAAGGTGTTGTGCAAGTGGAAAGCGGAAGTGAGCTTTCCTTTTTGCATCCATTACCCATGAAGTCGTTGTGGGGTGTTGGGCCCGTCACACAAGAAAAACTCGATCGCATTGGCATTAAAACCATTGGCGATCTTGCCGCGCTCCCACTTCATGTTCTGACTGTCGCCGTGGGCGAGGCACATGGTCGACACTTGCACGACTTGTCGCATGGCAGAGACGAACGACCTGTGGAATCTGAACGCGATGTGAAGTCAATTGGGCACGAAGAAACCTTCAACGAAGATCTTTTTACCTATGAAGAGGTGCATCGACATTTGGTGCGATTATGTGATGCGGTCGCTTCGCGTTTACGCGCACATCAGACCTTGGCACGAACATTAACGCTGAAGGTGAAGTTCTCCGATTTTCATTCCATTACACGCAGCATTACTGCCGATGGCGGAAAATCGAGTGGGCCGAGTCTTGTCGATGCGCTCACACCGTTGCTCAAGAACATCAACCTTGCCCCGGGGGTGAGGTTGCTCGGAGTGAGCACAAGTAATTTCACCGATGAACGCGCTCAACCTTCACTATTTGACGAAGACCAAGTTCGTGACGACTCGTGGGATCAGGCAAGTGAGGCCATCGACCATATTCGCGAGAAATTTGGTAAAGGGGCCATTCGTCCTGGCTCGGCGCTCTAGCGCGCAAAAGAAGTATTTCTTGCCAGAGAGTTATGGGTTGCGTATTGAGATAGGCGCCATAACGTGAGAGACTATGGGCGTGCCATTATCAGACGACGAGCAGCGCATATTGCGCCAAATTGAAGAACAGCTGCAGTCCGACGAGCGCTTCGCGCAAAATACGTCGCCAGCAGGGATGTATCGCCAATCGGCAAAAACAGTGCGCTGGGCCGGCTTGGGTGCCATCGCAGGGCTCATTTTCACTGTTGTTGCTCTGCAAATTCACTTTTTGCTTGCATTTGGTGGCTTTCTCATGATGCTCGGGTGTGCTTTGGTCATCGAGCGTCAACTGCGAGCCATCGGCAAAGTTGGGGTGCAAGATCTTGCGGCCTCGTTAAAAAACAGCCGTATCAGCGCGGCACGAATGCGCGACCGTTTCCCTCGCGACTAGATTGCGGGTATGCATCCCGTTTATCCACCAGAAGCCGCTGTCTATCGCACCAAAGTTCAAGCATTTCTTGCTGAGAAACTTCCCAAAAATTGGGGTGGTACCGGACAACTGGAAGGCGAAGAACTCGAGGCGTTTGTTTCCGAGTGGCGTGCCATCTTGGCAGCAGCGGGTTACCTCGCTCCGAACTGGCCAGTTGAATATGGCGGCGCGGGTCTCACTGCTTTAGAGCAAGTCATTTTGGCTGAAGAGTTTGCTCGTGCAGGTGTACCAGGCGGTGGGCCAAACGATGTGTTCGGTATTCAAATGTTGGGGAACACTTTGTTGCGATGGGGAACTGAAGAACAAAAGAAGCATTACCTTCCCCGCATTTTGTCTGGCGACGACGTGTGGTGTCAGGGCTATAGCGAACCAAACGCCGGTTCAGACCTCAGCAACGTCGGCTTGAAGGGCGAGCTCGACGGTGATCAGTGGATTCTGAATGGTCAAAAAATTTGGACCTCTGCAGGCCATCTCGCCGACCACATTTTCACCTTGGCTCGCACCGACCCCGATGCGCCGCGCCACAAAGGAATCTCTTTCATCTTGGTCGACATGCGTCAACCCGGAATTGAAGTGCGCCCCATCAAGATGATCTCTGGTGAAAGCGAATTCAACGAGGTGTTCTACACCGATGCTGTTGCGCCAAAGGGTGAAGTCATTGGTGGAGTGAACAACGGTTGGGCAGTTGCCATGACCTTGCTCGGCTTCGAGCGCGGTGAAGCAGCTGCAGTGAGCCCCATCCGTTACCAGGCAGAACTCGACCGTTTGTTACTGATGGCAAAAGAGCGTGGCGTGAATACCGATCCACGTATTCGTCAACGCTTGGCATGGTGTCACTCCAAAGTGCAAATGATGCGTTACCTCGGTATGCGTACGCTCACACAGTTTTTGCAAGGCCATCATCCTGGGCCCGATGCAGCGATTGGCAAATTGTTTTGGAGTGAATATCACAAGGTGGTCACCGAACTGGCAATGGACATTATGGGTGCCGATGCAATGGTGCCCACTGGCCGACGTCCATCAAGTGCGTTTGGTGCCGACGATGCGGGCGCACCGAACTCCACCAACAGTTGGGCAATGACATTCTTGAATGCTCGTGCCGGAACCATTTACGCCGGTTCGTCACAGGTGCAGCGCAATATCGTTGGCGAAATGGTGTTGGGGTTGCCAAAGGAGCCACGACCTTCATGATGCAAGTGGTGGGCGCAGTTCTCATTCGCCCCATGCTGTGGGGTACAGCGTTGCAGCAGTGGCTTCGGCTCACGCCGCGCCGCTGGTGGGCAACAGCACCGTTTTTGCCATTGCCGAATCGCGAATACATGAAGATGCGCAACACTATTCAGTACGGAAATGAAATGCACCCCATGGTTGCTCACGACGTGGTGAGCTACTTGCAGTGGTGTCGTGAGTGGAAACACCTCTCATGAGACAAAGAACGCAACGGTTGTAGAAATGAAAAGTGCGCTCGTTCTCAATGCAACTTTCGAGCCACTAAGTATTGTTTCCGTGCGCCGTGCCACATGTTTAGTGCTGTCTGAAAAAGCTGAGCTCATAGAAAATGACGGAACAGAAATGCGCTCCGAACGTTTCACCCTTGCTTCGCCTCTGGTGGTGCGACTCAAATACATGGTGAAGGTTCCCTATAGTCGCCACACTGCAATGTCGCGTCGCGCCATCATGGCTCGCGATGGTCACGCGTGTCAGTACTGCGGGGCGCCTGCCGACAGCATCGACCATGTGTTGCCAAAATCGCGTGGCGGCATGCACGTGTGGGAAAACGTTGCTGCTGCTTGCCGTACCTGCAACTTACGCAAACGTGACCGCACTCCAGAAGAAGCCGGAATGCCGTTGGTTGCAAAGCCATATGTTCCGCGTGAGTCGTCGTGGATCACCTTGTCGGTTGTGACCGTGCCCGATCAGTGGAAGCCGTACCTTGCCCTTGCTTCATAAACGTGAGGGCACTGCCGAAGAGTTACACCACAGCGTTTTACCTGTAGAGCGAGGCGTGTGGTTGCTCACTCCGACGCGACCAGCAATTGTTTTGGGTTCGTCACAAAAAGATGAAGACGTAGATCACGCTTTTTGTGCAGCGAATGGAATTGATGTGGTGCGCAGGCGCAGCGGTGGAGGAGCGGTATACGTACACCCCACTGAATCGTTATGGATCGACATTGTTGTACCCCGTGGCGATGCACTGTGGAACGACGACATTGGAAAATCAATGTGGTGGATTGGTGATTGGTGGGTTGCGCTTCTCGCTGATGCAGGTGTTGTTTCTGCGCGAGTGCACCGCGGAGCATTTGAACGCAACGATTGGTCTGACATTGTGTGCTTCGCAGGGAAAGGCTCTGGCGAAGTGTTTCCACAAGAGAGCCATGCGCAACAAAAAATAGTGGGTATTAGCCAGCGACGAACACGCGACTATGCACGCTTTCAATGCATTGCATATTTTCAGTGGGACGCTGCACTACACGCTGCGATGTTGCCTGGTCTGGCGAACGATGTCGATCGCATTGCCACACTGGCCACACCCGTGCCGGTGGGGCTGAGAGCTATGGATCTGGCGTTCCCCAGCACTGTGTAATTGCCCCCATTTTGCCCCACCAGTAAAAACCGCCCATTTTTAGCCTTTTGATGCCCTTTTTAGGGCATTTTTTGCATTTCAAGGACCATTTTTGGCCTCTGACGGTGGCTATTTTCCCAATTCCCATGATTTTGTGGGGGAGATAGTTGCAAAGTGGGGAATAGTGGGGCATAATGGTGATTGCTGGGGGGAGGTGGTGCCCGCTCCCTAGTCGGGTGGAGACCGGGTACCAAGACGGAGATCACGTGTTTGTCGGAGTACACGAGCGCCAATTAGACCCCAAGGGTCGCTTGGCGTTGCCTGCTGCATTCCGGCCGCGTTTAGAGCCCCGTTGCTACCTCGCTTTTGGGCAAGACATGTGCGTCGATGTTTTGAGTGCTGATGCATTTGAAGCAGAAGCCGCAGAAGTGCTGGCCAAAGTGCGTCGTGGCGAAATGGACCGCAACCAGATGCGAGCTTTGGCAAGCAACATGGTGGAGGTATCCATCGATGCACAAGGTCGCATCAACATCGAAGAGCAATTGCGCGCATACGCAGGTCTCTCGTTGAATTCCAAAGTTGTAGTGAGCGGTGCATTTGATCGAGTGGAAATTTGGGAACCACTTCGCTTCGGACGCATCAATACGAAAGGCACTGTGCAAATTGCAGGGGCCGACGCATGATCACCACAACACGTATCTCCCAAGTAGAAGTACACGAATTTCGCTCACCGGCAGTCTCTCGGTCAGCAAGATGGCTAGCTCCAACTCCGCCCGCTACTGTCTCGCTTGTTCCGGGGAGAAATCCCGGCGGCACTCGTTGGCCGAGGGGCTGCCGGTGAGCGAAACAACTGTATTTTCCCACGACCCAGTGATGCTCAACGAAGTTGTTGCTGTGTTTCACTCGGTACCACGTGGAGTTGTTATTGATGCCACATTGGGTGGTGCAGGACACTCGTTGCAATTGCTGTCGAGCAACAGTGACATCTCGATTCTCGGTTTAGATCGCGATGAACTCGCCATAACAACGGCAAGTGAACGCCTAGCGGCATTTGCAGAACGTGCAACTGTGCGTCGTGCTCGTTTTGAACAAATTGACGATGTGCTGGAGTCGCTACACATTGATGAAATATCGGGGGCACTTTTTGACCTCGGCGTTTCCTCGCCACAACTCGACCGCTCTGAGCGCGGCTTTTCTTACCGTGTCGATGCCCCCCTCGACATGCGTATGGACCAAAGTCAGTCGCTCACTGCGGCCGAAGTGGTGAATACCTATGAACGTGGCGAACTCATTCGCATCTTGCGTGAATATTCAGATGAACGCTTTGCGCCGCGCATTGCCGACGCCATCATTGCGGCGCGGCCATTGCAGAGCACTACTCAATTAGCTTCTGTTGTCACTACGGCAATACCTGCCGCAACGCGTCGCACTGGTGGACACCCAGCAAAGCGCACTTTTCAGGCCATCCGCATTGAAGTCAACGCTGAACTTGATCAATTGCCGCGAGCATTAGAGAGCGCAATTCGCCACACCCGTACAGCTGGGCGTGTTGCCGTGATTTCTTATCATTCTGGTGAAGACAGAATCACTAAAAATATTTTGCGCGAAGCAGAAACCGGTGGTTGTACTTGCCGAGCCGATTTGCCATGTGGCTGTGGGGCAGTGCGACTCGTGAAACGAGTGCGTTGCACTGAAACGCCAACCTCTGAAGAACTGTTGCGTAATCCGCGAGCTCGTTCGGCACGTCTTCGTGTTGTTGAAAAACTTGCTCCGGCGGGGGTGAACTGAAATGGCTCGCAATATGGCCCTCCCCGTCGATAAAGCGCTGCCGATTGGTGGTGCCGTACCTTCTCGCCCGCGCTTGGTCGAGGCGCAGCGTGGTGGTCGAGCATTTGGGGTGTTTGTTGTGTCGGCAGCACTTGTATGTGGTGTTTTTTTCATCGCAGTTTTGGTTCACGTGGAATTAGCTCAACAGCAGATGAAGCTTGACGCTCTCACCAAGACAGTTGCGATGGCGCGAGATAACTACAACGTATTGCGCCATGAACGTTCACTTCTCATCTCACCTGACAACTTGTCGTCTCAAGCAGCTCGTCTCGGGATGAAGCCATCAACGCAAGCACGTTTTGTCGCCGTAGAACCAGACATTATTGCTGGGGTTCTTGCATCAACCGGAGATCTCAGCGATGCGGTGGCTCATGACGCGGAATCGCCGCTCAACGAATTTGGTCAATTGAAATCTGAAATAGGTGGTGCGCCGTGAACACGCGAGTGAAGGCAAGCGCTCCGCGCTCATCTTCAGCTGCACCTCGAGTGGTACGTAGTCATCAATCAACAGGGCAGAAGCAGAGATCACATTCGCGGCCAAGTGCGCAACCGCGCTCGCGTGCGACAGTGCCACGCCAGCGCCATTTGCAACCCGTGCGCACCCCGAAGAAAAAGACCCAAATATTCAAAGTGCGTCGTAATCCATTTGTGGCTGCCCCAAGTTTAAAAAAGAGACTGCGCTGGGCTTTGGCAGTACTTCTTGTCTTACTTGCCGTATTGGTTCGACAAGTCTCTGAGCTACAGATATTCGGGGGCGATCAGTTCCGTGCTGCCGGAGAAGATATTCGTGTACGAGCAACAACGTTGCCTGCGGAACGTGGTGCAATATTCGACCGCACAGGTCAAGAAATTGCGATGTCTGTTCCTATGAGGACTTTGTATGCCGACCCGAAGGCAGTCACAGACCCTGTGGGCGCTGCTAAGGCAGTCTCGAGCATGATGGGCTTCGATGCAGCTAAAGAAGCTGAATTGGCTGCAACATTTGCTGCACGTGAGTCAAACTTTTCATTCATAGCGCGCCAAGTTGACCCAAAAATCGTCAAAGCAATCATCGCATTGAAAATTCCTGGCATTGGCTCTTATGAAGAACCAGCACGCACCATTGTGGGTGCTTCAGCGAAATCTGTCATCGGCAAAACAGACACCGATGGAGTGGGTACGGCTGGTTTAGAACTGAAGTACAACGATATTTTGACGGGAACAAATGGCCGATTTGTGCGCGAACAAGACAACCAAGGGCGATCAATTCCGGGATCGAATAGCACTGAAGTAGAGCCGCAACCAGGCCAAGATTTAGTTCTCACTCTTGATCGATCAATTCAGTATCAAGTCGACCAGATTCTTGCCGAGCAGGTTGCCCGTGTTGGTGCTCGCGGTGGTACTGCAATGGTGATGAATTCAAAGACTGGCGATATTTATGCAATGGCGAACGTTCGGCGCAATGCAGATGGAACCTTTACCAAAACTTCCGGCAACTTTGCTGCAGTCGATGCCCACGAAACAGGCTCGGTTGCAAAAGTGTTTAGTGTCGCTGCCGCGATTAATGAAGGGGCAATAGCTCCCGAGACGACCTTCCATGTTCCAGGTGCTCAGGTTTTCGATAAGTTCCTCATTCGCGACGCATACCCTCACCCCTTGCAAGAGATGACGGTGAAAGAAATTTTGGTGAAGTCGTCAAACCTTGGAACAGTTCTTGCTGCCCAGCGTATTTCGAGTCCCACTCTTGAGTCGTACCTCCACTCATTTGGATTCGGGTCAAAATCGGATCTCGACCTTCCCGATGAGAGTGCTGGCATTCTCAAACCCGTGAAGAAATGGCAAGGTACCGAGAAAATCACTGTTGCCTACGGGTACGGATTCGCCTCAACTTCGGTGCAGCTGCTTTCAGCAGTAAATGTCATTGCGAATAACGGCGTGTATGTTGCTCCACGTCTCGTAAGTGCGGTCATTGATCAAAATGGCAAAACAAAGTACTTGGAGCAGTCCTCTGCTCACGAAGTACTGAAGTCGTCTACTGCTGAGCAGATGAACCTCATGATGCGTGACGTTATTTGCTACGGCACGGGCACTAAGGCGCAGATCCCTGGCATGACCATTGCGGGCAAAACAGGAACCGGATACAAAATTCAGTCTGACGGTACATACGGTACTGACGAAGGCGGACGTAAGTACTTCGCTTCATTCGTTGGTTTCCTTCCCGCAGAGGACCCACAAGTCACAGTTCTTGTATCGATTGACGAACCAGACGCAGGTTCGCGAGACCGCTTCGGTGGTACGGCGGCTGCGCCAGTGTTCGCCGAAATTGGTGGAGTAGTGGCACGCGAACTACGCATCAAGCCAGCGGCGACTACGCAACCATGTGGTCGAGTTGACCCTTATGCCCGCGCGAATGAAGCGGCCCACTAAGCGGATGCGTGTTTCGCTACAAGATGTTGCTGTAGAACTTGCATCTCGTGGTTTACTTGCCGCCGAGGTGGGTGATGTTGCCGATGTGGCAATAACAGACGTTCATCATGATTCGCGCCAAGTAACTAGCGGCAGCCTCTTTTGTTGTATTTCTGGCTCAGCATCTGATGGACACCAATTTGCAAGCGATGCAGCAGGTCGCGGTGCCACTGCCTTACTGGTTACTCAAAATGGGCAGTTCACAGTGCCGTCGCTGCGAGTGCTTGACGATCGTCAGGCAATGGCCTTTGCGGCTCACGTAGTGCACAGGTGTCCGTCGAATGAAGTTCCGGTGTTTGGTATTACGGGCACAAATGGCAAAACAACAACCGCTGCAATGCTCGCTGAAATATTGCGTCGTGACGGACTTTCGCCACGCGTTTTCGGCACATTGAACAGCGAGAGAACTACTCCTGAGTCAACCGACCTACAGCGAGAGATGCGCCGGGCCATTGTTGATGGTGCGCAATCGGTTGTGATGGAAGTTACTTCCCATGCGCTGCAATTGCAGCGTGTTGCTGCTGTGCAATTCGCTGCAGGTATTTTTACCAATCTTGGCCATGATCATCTTGATTTTCACGGCACGATGGAAAACTATTTTCTCGCAAAAGCGGAACTTTTCCGTACGGCAACAACTCGTACCGCAATTGTCAATACTGATGACCCTTGGGGGGCAAGGTTGGCAGATCTCATTGCAGGCGACTACGTAGGAAAGAGCCTCGTACGCGTCTCTGCTAACGAAGTGCAAAATCTCGAGAGCACTCTTGGCTCAAGTTCTTTCACGTGGCGTGGAAGAAAAATAGTTCTTCCGCTCGGGGGTCTCTTCAATGTCAACAACGCCCTTCTCGCCGCAACGGCTGCCGAGATGCATGGAGTATCGCTAGATGTAATTGTGGAAGCGCTCGAGAGCCTTCCTGTCGTTCCTGGGCGTGTTCAAAAGGTTGTCAACAAGAGTGGTGTCCATGCTTTTGTCGACTTTGCACATACTCCCGATTCTTTGCGGGCAGTGTTGCTGTCTGCACGAGCATCGGTCGGCGGCGGCCGTGTGATCGTGGTATTTGGTTGCGGTGGAGACCGCGACCGTGAGAAGCGGCCCGAGATGGGAAAAATCGCGAGTGAACTTGCCGATGTTGCGATTGTGACCAGCGACAATTCGCGTTCAGAAGACCCACTTGCCATCATCGCCGATATCTGCTCGGGAATGGGCAAAACTAGTGCGGTGGAAATTGTCGACCGTCGCGATGCGATAGCCCATGCGGTGAGCATTGCTCAGAGCGGAGACATCGTTGTCGTTGCGGGGAAAGGGCATGAAACTGTCCAACTTGTTGGTTCCGCACGCTTGCCCTTCAGTGACGTCGAGGAACTTGAATTGGCTTTTACACACAAAGAGGCGGTTACTTCGTGATTGCTGTCTTTATCGGTGGAGCCGTCGCAATGATCGGTTCGTTATTCGGAACTCGTTACCTCATTGGCTTTTTCCGCCGCATTGGTCGCGGCCAACCCATTTTGGGCAAGGAAGACCTCGGTCCAACTCACCACATGGCCAAACAAGGAACACCCACCATGGGCGGTGCAGCAATTGTCATTGCGGCATTTATTGGATGGTTCGTCGCACATCTGCGGCATGGTCTTGCGTTTTCAAATCAAGCTCTCATCATGTGGGCATGTATTTTCGTTATGGCCTTTATGGGGTTTCTCGATGACTTCATCAAGGTTCGTAAAGCTCATAACAGAGGAATATTTTGGAAAAAGAAGGGTTATCTCACCTTCGGCATCACAGTGCTGTTTCTGTGGTGGTTAGTAACTGCAACCAATGTCAGCAGCACTTTTTCTATTACGCGTAGTTCATATCCGGGTTGGGATATTCCCTGGCCGTTGTGGGTCATCTGGGCAGCCATCATGGTGTGGAGTGCCACGAATGCGGTCAACGTGACCGATGGTCTCGATGGTCTTGCTGGTGGTTCTGCTTTATTGTCGTTTCTTGCCTACACCGTTATTGCCTATTGGGCATTTCGTAACCCCGAGGTATACGGGTTGGTGAACCCACTCGACTTGGCGGTGCTCGCAGCAGCCTTTGCCGGGGCCTGTGGTGGCTTTTTGTGGTGGAACGCGGCGCCTGCAAAAATTTTCATGGGAGACGTTGGGGCGCTCGGCATCGGTTCAGCACTCGGTCTGCTTGCGGTGACTACCAATACGCACCTTCTCTTATTGCTCATCTGTGGCATCAACGTGTTTGAAGCGGGGTCAGTAGCGGTGCAGATGGGTGTCTTTAAGGCATCAGGACGCAAACGACGCATTTTGCGCATGTCGCCAATCCATCATCATTTTGAATTAGTGGGTTGGCCAGAAACTACTGTCATCATTCGTTTTTGGATCATTCAAGGAATCTGTGTTGCAACTGCTCTCGCGGTCTTTATTGGTGACTTCACTCGTGGAGTTGGTCAATGACAAGAGTCTTGGTTTACGGGTTGGGCATTGCGGGAACATCAGTTGCCCGTGCACTTGTTTCGCGCGGCCATGAAGTAGTGCTGGCAGATGATCATCTGTCTCGCCAGCATGAACTACTCGGCCAAGAGATTGGCGCTGAAGTCTTCCCTACAGGAGACCTGGGGGCACTTGCTTCCTTAGTTAAAAATGTCGACAGCGTGATGCCAGCACCAGGGGTGCCCGAAACTCATCCGTTGTTTGCCATCTCCATCGATGCACAAAAAGAAATGCTGTCGGAAATTGAATTGGCCTATCGCTGGGAGCAGCTGCGCAGCGGAGGCCCTCGCCCCATACTCGCGGTCACAGGCACCGACGGAAAAACAACAACTACGCTCATGGCTGCAGCAATGATTCGCGCATCGGGAAAGCGAGTTGCAACGGTAGGGAATACCGAGACGCCATTCATTGATGCGCTCGACAGCGATGCGGAAGCTTTTGTTGTGGAGTGCTCTAGTTTCCGCTTAACGCTCACGAGCACATTTCGTGCAAACGCCGCTGCATGGCTCAATATCGCACCCGACCACCTCGACTGGCACCGCGATTTCGCCTCATATGTGGCTGCAAAGGCAAAAATTTGGGCGCACATGCAACCCAATGATGCTGTTGTTGCACCATCAGCCCACAAAGATATTTGTGCCTTGGCGCAACAGAGTGCCGGCCGTTTTGTATCTTTTGGCGACACCTCAGACAGTAACTATTTCGTGAAGGCCAATGAGCTCGTTGGCCCACATGGGGCTCTTCTTGCCGCCAACGCGATGAAGCGCTCTTTGCCTCACGATATTCAAAACGGTCTCGCAGCTGCAGCGATGTGTCTAGAAAGTGGAGTAGGTACCCAGGCTGGGGTGGTTCAAGCACTGCAGGAATTTGAACATTCTCATCACCGTATTGAACTTGTTGCTACAAAAAATGGTGTGCGTTGGTTTGACGATTCGAAGGCAACCTCTCCACATGCGGCACGAACGGCGTTGCGGGCTTTCCCACGAATCGTTCTCATTGCGGGTGGGCGCAACAAAGGTTTGAATCTTTCAGAACTAGCTCTCGAACATGAACATGTAAAAGCCGTTGTGTGCATTGGTGAAAGTGCGCAGGAGATTGCTGCGGCGTTTGCTGGCTTATGCACCACTGCCATTGCTGCGAGCATGCAAGAAGCAATTGAAACTGCGGGTTCTTTGGTGGGCGCAAATGAAGTTGTGTTGCTCTCTCCGGCATGCACCAGTTTCGATTGGTACAAGAACTATGAAGAGCGTGGATGCGACTTTGCAGCACGTGTGAAGAAGTACGTTGGTCATGAAGATACGCAACACGAAGGAGAAGGACGCCGATGAGTACTGTTGTTCCTGATCGTTCACAAGCAGGTTTCTTGACGGTTGCTCAGCGTCGTCGAGCAACTCTCGACCGTTCTGGAGTATCAAACAAACGGCAAATGGCGACGCAAGCACCAACGGTTGCTTTTTATGGACTGCTCATTGTGAGCGCATTATTGGTGATGTTCGGCTTAGTGATGGTGCTCTCGGCATCTTCGGTCACCATGCTGCACAGCGGTAGGTCGGCCTTTGGTGTCTTTTATCGTCAGTTGGCCTGGGCTGGTATCGGAACATTTTTGATGTGGGGTACATTT
Source organism: Acidimicrobiales bacterium (assembly GCA_030830415.1). Classification (GTDB taxonomy): domain Bacteria; phylum Actinomycetota; class Acidimicrobiia; order Acidimicrobiales; family Ilumatobacteraceae; genus F1-20-MAGs119. The sequence continues at coordinate 14,204 of JAURNB010000043.1, forward strand.
AGATTTCCCTACCAAATGCTCAAAAGGTTTGCTCCCTTTATTTTCTTTGCATCGTTTGTGGCAATGTTATTACCGTTCGTTCCAGGCCTTGGTAATTCCGTCAATGGGGCGCGGGCGTGGATTGGTGAGGGCGCATGGCGCTTTCAGCCCTCTGAGTTGCTCAAGCTTGCAACTCTCATTTATGTGGCGCGCATTTTGAGCAAGAACCGTCGAGGCGAAACCGATTTGAAGGTACGACTCATCAAAGTAGTTATTGTGCTCATTGCTGCTGCTGGCATGTGCCTGCTACAAAAAGACCTCGGATCAGCAATTATTTTCGGAGCAATTGTTCTTTCAATTGCATTTGTTGCAGGAACCTCGATCAGCCTTCTCACTGGTGCGGGAATTGTCGGCGGCCTCGGCGTTTGGTTTTTCGTCAACATGGAAGCGTATCGGCGTCAACGTTTCACGGCGTTTCTGAACCCTGAGGCTAATAAGGGTCACTGGGGATATCAGGTGTATCAGTCAATGATCAGCATCGCTAATGGCAAATTCACCGGTGTTGGTGTTGGAGACGGAGCCGGCAAGTGGGGCTATGTGCCTCTTGCTCACACAGACTTTATTTTCGCCATCATTGCAGAAGAACTTGGTTTCATCGGAGCCGTCGCAGTCATCGGTCTCTTTTTCCTTTTTATCATCTTTGGCATTCAAACCGCACTTGGCGCACGTGATGTGTTCGGAGTACTCATTGCCGGCGGAATTACTGCGTGGTTCGGTGTGCAGGCAATTATCAACATTGGTGGCGTTACTGGAGCGATGCCAGTAACCGGACTCACCCTGCCTTTCATTTCATACGGTGGTAGCTCACTTCTCGTGACGATGGCCGCCACGGGCTTGCTGCTCAACGTCGCACGCCACATGAAGTGACGGCAACATGACTTCTTCAATTGTGAAGCGTGTAGTGATTTGTGGCGGAGGAACTAGCGGGCACGTACTTCCAGCGGTAGCCATTGCTGAGATGCTCGAAGATGAAGGGCTGAATCCGAGAGATATTCATTTCATCGGAACTCAGCGCGGTATTGATGAAAACATCCTTTCGCAAACGCTGTATCCGTTCACATTGCTCAATGTCATTGGCGCCAAGCATCAACTCACACCCCGCGCAGTGCTTCATAATGTACGCATGTTGTTGCTGATGCGTCGAGCAACCCGAGACGCTTGCAATGTGATGCGCGATTTTGCGCCACATGTAGTGGTGTCGGTGGGAGGTTACGGAAGTTTGGCGCCGATGCAGGCAGCTCAGAAAATGGGCATACCTACAGTGGTGGTGTCATACGACTCGCAACCGGGGCTCGCAACGAAGCGTCAGGCACGCAATGCAAACGTGGTGACGAAATCGCACCCGCATTCGCCGCTGAGCAATGCAGTGTTGGTGGGAGCCCCTATTCGGCGCCATTTACGGCTTGCTGGGAAAAACGAGATGAACTCTTCGGTCAAAGATGCTGCACGTGTAGCTCTTGGTATACCGCTCAACAAATTTGTCGTGGTCGTGATGGGTGGGTCGCTCGGTTCAGCACTGCTGAATGACGTGACTGCTCAACTGCAAGTTTCTGAACAATTGAAGTCTGTTTTTTGGTATCACATTGCGGGTAATCGATACCTCGAGAATGAGATGCAGCAAAAAATGCCGAACTGCATTCAAGTGGGTTACGAAACACGCATTCAAGAGGTCTATCAAGCAGCCGACCTTGTCGTTTCGCGTGCAGGGGCCAGCACCATTGGTGAAATTTCCACATTGGGTGTTGCAAGCATCTTGGTTCCATGGGCAGGAGCAGCAGATAACCATCAGGAACAAAATGCTCGCTTGCTCTCCGAAGTGGGTGCGGCAGTGCTCATCACTGAAGAAGGCTTTACTGCGCAAAAAGCTGAGGAAGTTATTTTTGAGCTTGTACAGCGTCCGGAAAAACTTGCAGAGTTGCGGAAAAATGCATATTTGGCGGGGGAATTAAATCGTCGGGCGGAACTGGGCTCGCTCATTGCTACCGTCGCACGTGCATCTGAATAAGGCAATTCATTTTTTTATGTCCTCATCACACAGCAACTCACCTCATTCAAAGAATAGAGATGTCTTTGAATTGAGTGCTACACAACGTTTGCATGTTGTTGGCATTGGTGGCCCTGGTATGAGTGCACTTGCGCGGGCTCTTGTTGCAATGGGTCACCGTGTTTCAGGCAGCGACATTCGCTCGAGCGAGAACATTGTGCAACTCAAAGAATTGGGTATTGATATTTCCATTGGTCACAACGAAGACCTTGTTATTGGTTGTGATGCTGTGTGTGCGTCGAGTGGGGTGCCGAAAGACAACATTGAAATGGCTGCTGCGCGGCGTGCGGGTATTCCAGCATTGTCTCGTGCTGAAATGCTGGCTGCCGTGTGTGCATCGGGAACGGGTATAGGAGTTGCAGGTACTCACGGGAAAACCACAACAACCACTTTGGTGTCGCTGATGTTGGGCGGAGCTGAAGGCAATTGCGGTTTCGTCGTGGGTGGTGATGCTCCTGGTCTGCAGACAAATGGTGCATGGTCGCCGACGGGGCTCTTTGTGGTGGAAGCCGATGAGAGTGACGGCACGCACGAAGTTCTGCCTTTGCGCGGGGCCGTCATCACCAATATCGATACCGATCATCTCGATCACTTTGGAAACTTTGAAAACATTGTCAATAGTTTCTCGCGTTTCGCTCAGAATGTAGATGGCCCAATTGCTCTCTGTGTTGACGATGTTGAACTAAAGAAGATCAGTGACCACTTGACATCCGCTGGTCACGAGGTCTTGACATACGGCATCTTGAGTAGCGATGCGAATGTTGGCCTATCTGCCACTCAAATTGAAGCGACGGCTTCTGGCATGACATTTACCGTCAACATTGCTACCGATGTCTTGAACGAATACCAAGGCGAACGTCGCTTTCCCGTCACCCTCAAAGCGCGTGGAATGCATAATGTGCTGAACGCTTTAGGAGCGCTCGCCATAGCGTTGCGTTTTGGTGCAACTCAAGAAGTAGTTACTCAAGTGCTCGCCGAATTCCAGGGTGTTGCACGGCGCTTCGATGTTCGTAGCGAAGAAGATGACATCACATTAATTGACGATTATGCACATCTTCCGACAGAGATAGCAGCTGTCGTGGGCGCTGCTCAAGGAATGATTGCTGGTCGTGGTCAAACATCGCGTCCCAACAGGTTGGTGTATGTTTTCCAGCCCAACAGGTTTAACCGCATGGCACTCATTTCCCATGAATACGCACATGCATTTACTGGGGCCGATGTTGTCGTCATCACCGATATCTACGCTTCGGGTACCGCTTTCATCGAGGGAGTCTCAGGCAAGTTGGTAGTCGATGCAGTGCGTGCGGCGTACCCACACCTTCAAGTTGATTGGGTGCCAAAGCGCAGCGATTTGGCAACGCACTTGGCAAACATGTTGCGCGCCGGTGATGTTTGTATTTCAAGTGGCTGTGGCGATATTGAAACCTTGCCTGCAGAAATCGCTTCTGAACGTCAATTAAGGCAATGTGCCGAAGAGCTCAGAGGTGCACAACTAGAAGTGCAGGAAAACTTTTCGATGGCTGCACGAACCACTTACAAAGTAGGTGGGTCTGCCCGATTGTTTGTGGAAGTGGTGTCGCAAGATCAACTCATTGCTGTTGCTGCTATTTGCTCACGCCGGCCCACTATGCCTGTTGTTGTATTGGGCCGTGGAAGCAATACGTTGGTCTCCGATGCGGGGTTTCAAGGTCTTTGTGTTTCACTCGGCGATTTTGGTCAAAGCATCACGCTTGAAGAGTCCGCGCAAGAAGAGAGCAGCGTGAGCGTTGTCTTCTCGGGCGCAACACCTTTACCAATAGCTGCTCGACAATTAAGTGCCTTAGGTTTTACTGGTTTCGAGTGGGCTGTAGGAGTGCCGGGTTCTGTAGGTGGGGCAGTACGCATGAACGCAGGGGGTCATGGTGCAGATATTGCCGCATCATTGCATTCGGCATATGTGGTCTCTTTGTCGTCGGGTTGCCATGGTTGGGTTTCTGTGAACGAACTTGGTTTACGGTTTCGCGGTTCCGCGCTCGGCAATCAACATGTAGTCACATGGGCGAAAGTTGTGCTCGAGAAAAGCACACCAGGCTGTGGTGATGCACTCATCACCGAGATTGTGAAGTGGCGTCGCGATCATCAACCAGGTGGCCAAAATGCAGGATCAGTGTTCATTAACCCCAACGACGGAGCCATTTCTGCTGGTGCACTCATCGACCAAGCCGGGCTTCGTGGTTATCGGCTAGGAACTGCATGCGTGAGTGAAAAGCATGCGAACTTCATTCAAAGCGATGCCGGTGGCACGAGTGCCGACGTGGTGAAGCTCATGAATATGGTGCAACAGCAGGTGCTTCGTCTCACTGGGGTGAATTTGCGCAGCGAAATTCGTTTACTTGGCTTTGCTCCAGGTGAAGCTCTCGCAATTGACGCAGAAAACTCCTTAGATAGTGAGAAACTAGAGGCGCATCTCTGTTCAAAAAACCCAAAGTGACCCTCTCATGACAACTCCCTCACACGATGATGAAACTCAAGAGTTGCCGTCGGGGGAGTCGGTTCATGTCACCGGAGAAACTCCAGTCGTACGATCTCTCGACGATGTTCCAGTTGAGGTACTTGAAGAACTCACTGAAGCTTTTGAGGGGATCTCTATTGTCGACGAAGATGGCCCTGAGTTTTTTGAAGGCCATGTACTAGGTGGCTACGACATTGTCTCAGATGACGACCTCACACACGCCCGACGTCCGCCACTCGTTATTGAAGACAATGAGTTCACTCAGCCCTTAGAGCGAGCAGGCGATGGACAGCCGCACCGCCGATTCCGACTGCGTCGCATTGAAGTGCGTCGTGAAGAGGGAAAGCGTCGCTTGCGTGTGGTGCTATATGTGTTGGTGCCAGTGCTGGTGCTTGCCATAGCGGTTCCTGTTTTGAACTCACCCTTGTTCGGTGTGCGCACGGTCACTGTGCAGGGTGCAAAATACCTATCGCCTGAAGTTTTGGCGAAAGCCACGGCGCAAGTGAAGGGCAAGTCCATCATCTTTGGCGACTTGCACGCTGCAGAACTCACCTTGCGAGCCGACCCCTGGGTACGTGATGCAAATGTGAGTAAGCACTTTCCTTCTTCGGCGGTCATCGACATCGACGAGCGCCAGCCGGTTGCTTGGTTTTTGGGTAGCGATAACCAGTCACGCGTCTTAGACGTTGAAGGGCATGTCATCTCGGTACAGACGGGCCAGCCCACGCAGTACATGCAAATCACTGGAGTCGGCGACGCTCTCCTTGCAGGGGCGAAAGCCAATGAGGTGTATACGGCTGCGGCACAACTCTCAGCGTCATTACCTGAAGAAATCCAAAAGACGGTCTTAAATGTTGGGGTTGCCAATAACACTGAGCTGCTCATGACCCTGCGAACAGGAACCGTGGTGATCTTTGGTCAGCCAAGTGATTTGCGGGCAAAACTCGTGTCTTTGGTGCTGGTTTTGCGTCGGCAAGACCCGAAAAATCTGCGCAGCATCGACCTTTCAAGTGGCGACCCTATTTTTGCTCAGAAATAAATAATGAGAAATACCGCTTTATTGGGTGGAAATCCCACAGTTGAGCCTTCCCACGTGGAAACATAAGAACAACATTTCCTATCTCTCGGAGGTCATGGCCCATGGCCGGAGCACCCCAAAATTATCTAGCAGTGATGAAAGTCGTCGGAGTCGGCGGTGGTGGAGTCAATGCCGTCAACCGCATGATCGATGCCGGTCTCAAAGGCGTTGAATTTGTCGCGGTCAATACCGATGCGCAAGCGCTGCTCATGTCCGACGCCGACGTCAAACTCGACATTGGTCGCGATCTCACACGAGGTCTCGGAGCCGGTAGTGACCCCGAAGTGGGTCAAGCTGCTGCAGAGTCGCATCGCGCTGAAATTGAAGAGATGATGGCCGGCGCCGACATGGTGTTCATTACCGCAGGAGAAGGTGGCGGTACAGGAACTGGCGCTGCTCCAGTCATCGCAGAAATTGCACGCTCACTTGGTGCACTCACCATTGGTGTTGTCACACGCCCATTTGGCTTTGAAGGTCGTCGTCGTTCAACACAAGCTGAAAATGGCATTGCCAAGCTCAAGGAAAAAGTAGACACGCTCATCGTTATCCCAAACGATCGACTGCTGAGTGTTGCTAACGATAAAACGTCAGCAATCAATGCTTTCAAAATGGCAGACGACATTTTGTTGAACGGTGTAGCTGGCATTACGAGCCTCATCACCACACCTGGCCTCATTAACACCGACTTTGCCGACGTCAAGATGATTTTGGCTAATGCCGGAACTGCATTGTTGGGTATCGGCCATGCAAGTGGCGACAACCGTGCGGTGACTGCTGCAAAAGCAGCTATCACCAGCCCGCTTCTTGAAGCTCAAATCGATGGCGCCCGTGGAATTTTGCTCAACATCGCTGGTCCTTCAAGTATGGGTCTGTTCGAGATGAACGCTGCAGCAGAAGTAGTTCATGCTGTTGCTCATCCCGATGCAAACATCATCTTCGGTACCGTGATCGACGACGAACTTGGCGACGAGGTGCGAGTCACCGTTATTGCAGCTGGGTTCGAGCGCTGGGACGGCAACGATAAGCGCGCACCATTGCGTGCGGTCGACTCTCGTCCGGCTTCTAGCTCATCACCACGCAGTGTGTTCGCTTCAGATCCACTCGACACAAGTGGCGATGACGACGAATTCGATGTGCCTTCCTTTTTGAAATAACTTTGCAGTAGCTCTTGTCCAGCGCCGCTTCATCTTTTTCTCAACAACAAGTCATTCACAACGTGGGTGTTGTGCGTTCGGTTATCTCAGACATCTGCGGTGACGCAGCAAACTCGGTGCAACTTATTGCAGTCACCAAGAATTTTGGGCCACAAGCCTGGGACTGGGCAAGGGATGCTGGCTGCGATGCAGTAGGCGAGAACTATGCGCAGGAAGCAGTAGCGAAGGCAAGAGACGCCGACACGGTCAATCGTTTGCCCCTGCATTTCATTGGTCATTTACAGTCAAACAAGCTGAGCGCGTTGTACGGAACAGTGCATACCTGGCAGACCATCGACAGGGAATCTCTCATCTTGGGCCTCGCAAAGTTGTTTGCCGCCCACGGCGGAGATGCACCCTCAGTTCTTTTGCAGGTCAATATTGCTGATGAGGCACAGAAATCGGGCTGCCACCCACGTGATGTAGAGAAGTTGGTGGAACTGGCGCTCTCAAATCACTTGAATGTGGGTGGGCTCATGGTGATGGGTCCAACAAATGCAGACCCCACAGTGACGCGACAGACCTTTCGTGAGGCACGCAAAATGTGTAATGAATTGGGTCTTTTAGAGTGCTCAGCGGGAATGTCGCACGACTATCGCATCGCCCTCGAAGAGGGAGCAACCATGATTCGTGTCGGATCTGCAATATTCGGTGAACGTCCCCAATAGAGAACGTCATGTCGTATAACCTATGGACATGTCGATGTGGAGACGCGCTATGGATTATCTCGGTCTAGGGGCCGATGAAAATTATGACGACTATGACCAGTCAATGGAGATAGACCGTCCCCAACGCAATGTGCGCTCAGGTTATGGCGTCGATCCTTCTGGTCGCATGCCTCGTCAACGCATGGAACCTGAATACGACGACCACAGTGGAGCAATTCCGCAAGACACCGGCGGCTACCGCCGTGGTATCGACGATTCTGGTTTGCAATTGCGTCCTGTTGGCTCACCACGTCAAAGTACAACTGTGCGGCCGTTGGCAGTGAGTGGAGCTGAGCCCGCAACGGTGAAGCCTTTGCGTTTTGAACAAGCAAAGGAAATTGCCGATCGGTTTAAAGAAGGTCAGCCAGTCATCATGAATCTCGAGAGTTGCGATAAAGAAGTTGTTCGCCGACTCATCGACTTTGGAAGCGGTCTTTGCTACGCAATGAACGGTTCGATGGAGCGAGTTGCGACCGATGTATTTTTGTTGAAGCCTCCTGCATCACGTTCGCAGTACGAGTAGTTTTTATGCGTCAACTCTTGTGTCAATTGCTGAGCCTTTACGTGCTCGTGATTTTTCTCCGCATCGTTTTGTCGTGGTTTCCTATTAGATCAGGCGGAATGCTTTCCACCGTCAATCAATGGCTCTTTCGAGCAACTGAACCCCTCATGGGTCGTGCGCGCAGGATCATTCCACCTATGGGTGCATTCGATCTTTCTCCCATTGTGGTCATCTTGTTTTTGCAAATGGTCGTCGGCCGCCTCATATTGGGCTGCT
>JAURNB010000044.1 GCA_030830415.1 Acidimicrobiales bacterium
ACGTTTTGGCCTAAAGCCACCACTTCGGCCCAGGTGAGGCGCTTGGAGATTTGGGCAGTTGCGGGAATGACAATGCCCCCCGTGGAGCGGCGTTCGCTTTCACCTTGGGGGATTTTCACCAACAGCCTGTCGTTCAGCATTTTGATAGGGAGTTTTTGATCGCCAATTTCCACAAGAGAACCGTACCTGCATGGAGCCTCCAATAGAAACTCATTATCGCGATCTCGCTACCGTTACGTCATGAGCAACGAGCACACTCCCGGCCTGCAAGACGCCCTCGACCAAATGGATATTCGCAATCTCATCTCGCGCTATTGCTGGGCGCTCGACAAGAACGATCGGGAGCTCTTCAGTCAAGTGTTTGCCCCCGACGCAACTGCCGATCTTGGTGGCGTACATTGCGTGGGCATCGATGCCATCTGGACCCGCATTCGTCAGGCACTTGGTCACCTCGATGCAAGCCAGCACATCACTGGCTCACAGGAAATTTCACTGTGTGGTGACACTGCAAAGAGTCGTGCCTATCTCTTCGCACAACATGTGCGCAGAGCCGCCAAAGATGGCCCTTACTACGTCGTCGCTGGTGAATACGTTGACGACCTTGTTCGCACTCCACAGGGCTGGCGCATTGCGTACCGCACACTCAATGTCATTTGGACCGAAGGAAACCGGGCAGCAGCAGCACCCGATTTAGAGAAGTAACAACTAGACGGATCGAACAACAACACCTTGTGCACTCATGAGCGCCTTTGCTTCGGCAATGGTGTGTTCACCAAAGTGGAAAATTGATGCAGCTAGTACTCCGCTTGCATGACCCTGAACCACACCATCAACGAGGTGCTGCAAAGATCCCACGCCACCACTGGCAATGACCGGTACCCCCACTGAATCGCACACCGCACGCGTGAGTTCAATATCGAAGCCTTCACGTGTGCCATCGCGGTCCATGGAAGTGAGCAAAATTTCACCCGCACCACGCTGTACCGCTTCAGTAATCCACTCCAAGGCATTTTTGCCTGTTGGCGTACGGCCACCATGCAAGAAGACTTCCCAGCCAGAGCCATCGGCTCTGCGTTTTGCATCAACAGCACATACCACACATTGCACGCCAAACTCGGCTGCAATTTCGTTGATGAGTTGTGGACGCTCAACAGCCGAGGTGTTGACACTCACCTTGTCGGCACCAGCGCGCAATATTCCTCGCGCATCTTCAAGCGCGCGAATGCCGCCACCCACCGTGAAAGGAATAAACACTTCGGCCGCCGTGCGCTCAACCACATCGATCATGGTGTTGCGGTTGTCGGAAGATGCCGTGATGTCGAGAAACACCAACTCGTCTGCGCCTTGTTGGTCGTAACGCGCGGCAAGTTCAACCGGGTCGCCTGCATCGCGCAGGTCAACAAAGTTCACGCCTTTCACCACGCGGCCGTTGGTGACATCGAGACAAGGAATGACGCGTGCAACTTCCATTACTGCCTCCCTGCATTTGCTGCAGCAATAGCTTCAGCAACAGTGAAACGGTTTTCGTAAATGGCTTTACCCGTAATAACGCCACTCACGCCAGTAATGTTGAGTAGTGCTGAAATGTCGCTCAGCGTTCCAATGCCACCACTTGCAATGAGCGGCAATGGCGAGATGGCTCCTGCAGCAAGTAACCCTTCCACATCGGAGCCCGAGAGCATTCCGTCGCGTGAAATGTCGGTCACGACTGCACAACTTGCTGTGGGGTACCAATGCAATGCTTCACTTAAGGCCACACTCGAAGTTGTGGTCCAGCCATCGGTAGCAAGAAAGCCCCCGCGATGGTCGAGCCCTACTGCCACTTCAACGCCTACGCGTTGCGTTACCTCTTCAACCAGCTGCGGGGTGCGCACTGCTGCTGAACCCATCACCACGCGCTGCACTCCGAGTGCCTGCAATGCCTCGGCATCGGCCACGCTGCGCACGCCGCCACCCACTTGAACAAATGCCCGACCCTGCAAGGCCTTTACTACTGCAGCAATAACCGGGCGATTAATGGCATCGCCACCCTTTGCTGCATCGAGGTCGACCATGTGCACCCACTGTGCACCTGCATCGACAAAAGACGCTGCCACGCTCACAGGGTCGTCGCCATAAATGGTTTCGTCGGCGTAGTCGCCTTGTCGCAAGCGAACCACATTTCCAGCACGCAGGTCGATTGCGGGATACACAATGAAATTACTCACGAGATGCTCCTGAACATGAGGCCACAAAATTTGCCAGAAGCGCTAAACCATCTTTGGCCGATTTCTCTGGGTGGAACTGCGTAGCCACAACATTTTTCTGACGCACCACTGCGGTGAGGTTCTTCCCGTACTCGCACGTTGCCACAACTACCGAGGAGTCTGTGGGAACAGCAGAATATGAGTGCACGAAATATACCCACGGTGTTTTTGGTAAGCCAACAAAAAGTGGGTCTTCATTTTCTACATGCAGTTCATTCCACTGCATCTGTGGTCGCCGCACATTTCCTTCAATGAGTTCTACAGTTCCATGAATAACGTCGAGGCCCGCTGCCCCTGGGCTTTCCACACTTGAAGTGAAGAGCATTTGCATGCCTACACAGATACCCATAAAAGGCCTCTGCGAAGCAACCGACTCATAAACAACATCTTCCAATTGCGCTGCACGTAATGCATCCATGCACGCCCCGAAGGCACCCACACCGGGCAACACCACACCAGCGGCATCGCGTGCCAAGCCTGGGTCTCGAGTGAGGCGAGCATCGGCCCCGCTACGCACTAACGCTTTTTGAGCGGAACTTAAATTGCCAATGCCGTAATCGAGAACCGCAATGAGCGGTGGCGTCATGCCAAAACGCCTTTGGTGCTCGGCACACCTGTGCCTTCAATCCGCACTGCATCGCGCAGAGAACGACCAAGGCCCTTGAATGCAGCCTCGATGATGTGGTGCACATTGCGCCCGCGAATGAGAGTTACATGCAATGTGATATTTGCCGATGTGGCAAATGAAGAAATGGCGTGTTCGGCGAGTTGCGGGTCGAATGCTGGTTCACCAAGTGGCAGCGATTCGGGAAGGGGAACTTCCCAATGAATGAATGGACGACCCGACAAGTCGAGAGCAATAGCCACCAATGCTTCATCGAGTGGGTACATGCCACTGGAAAAGCGACGCACACCTGCGCGGTCGCCTGCAGCTTGGCGAAATGCTTCACCCACAGCAATGGCAACGTCTTCCACCGTGTGGTGCGTATCGATGTGGAGGTCGCCCACTGCTTTCACGGTGAGGTCGAAGCCACCGTGCCGAGCAATTTGATCGAGCATGTGGTCGTAAAACGGAATACCTGTGGAGATATTTCCTACTCCAGTACCGTCGAGGTTGAGTTCCACCACGATGCTGGTTTCTTTGGTTGCACGTTCAATTTTTGCTGTACGGCTCACTTCATGATCTCCTTCATGGCAGAAATAAACGCTTCGTTTTCTTGCGACGTACCAATAGTGACACGCAGACAGTTATCAAGACCTTCCCAAGAACTGCAATCACGCACCAAAATGCCCTTATCGAGCAGACCTTGCCACAGCGACTTGCCAGTAATGCCTGTAGTTGCTCGCGGACGAAACAGCACAAAGTTTGCACCACTTGGCCACGTGTCTACTTCAAGGCCAGCAAAGCACGACTCAATGGCATTACGACCTTCAATGATGTCGCGCACGCGCAACTCCATATCGCCCACGTATTTCAACGCAAGCACACCTGCACGTTGCTTCAGAGCATCGAGATGATATGGCAGCACTACTGCCTCAAGGTCGGACACCAACCACGATGGACCAACGAGATACCCCAAACGAGCAGCAGCCATTGACCATGTCTTTGAAAATGTTCGTGTTACCACTACTGGTGATTCTTCGTTAACAAGTTCGAGTGCAGACCACGGCGCAAACTGCGCATAGGCCTCGTCAATGACCACTATTCCCGGAGCAACTTTGATGAGGGTTTCTATATTTGCCCGAGGCTCAACAATTCCAGTGGGGTTGTTTGGTGAGCAAAGAAAAGAAACAGCAGGGTTCGACTGCGCAACAACACGTTCAATTTCTTGCGCATTGAGTGTGAAGTCTGCATTACGACTTCCTTCCACAACGCTGGCACCCACCACCTTGGCAATTTGAGCATGCATTTGATACGTGGGGGCAAAGGTGGCCACTGTGCGCCCAGGCCCAGAATAAGCAAGCAAAATAGATTGCAATACTTCATTTGAACCATTCGCAACGAACACTTGGTTGGCACTCACCCCATGCAGTTGAGCAATTCCTTCGCGCAACTCCATGGCAGCTCGGTCGGGATACCTGTTCCACTCAATGCCGTGCACAGCCTGTGCTACTTCATCGAGCCATTGCGATGGAGGAGAAAAAGGGGCCTCGTTGGTGTTGAGGCGAATGGGCACATCGACTTGCGCCGAGTGATACCCCTGCATTACCTGCAGGTCACTACGAAGCGGGAAACGAGCCATTGCTCAACGATACAGAAGCAGGGCCTCCTGAAGAGGGGTATTTAGGTGTTCTTGACAATCTTCAGTGCCCGGTCGACGGCTTTACGAGCCGTATCGAGCGAGCGTTGCATTTCAATAATCGCGCGGTGAATGTCTTCTTGCTGCTTCACACCAGGGCGACCTTCAAGTTCCATGGCACGTGAACGCACGCGCTCTACCGACTCTCCAAAGGCAGCAAGCTCGTTGCGCAATGCCATGAATGTTTCAGATCGAGGGGTGGAAGACATCTGACGATTGTGGCACACCTCGCGAGGCTGCGCTAGATACTGACCGATGGGCAGATATCGGCAAGCATGCATTCGCGACATTTTGGCTTGCGCGCATCGCACACCCGACGCCCATGCAAAATAAGCCGCAAACTAAACCCACCCCACTCTTCAGGTGGCAGGTAGTCGTTCAGTTCAAGTTCCACCTTCACGGGGTCTTCGTGTTTGGTGAGGCCAAGCCTGCGCGACAACCTTCCCACATGCGTATCGACTGCGAGACCCGGCAAGTTGAACACCACGCTGCGCACCACATTGGCAGTTTTACGACCAACTCCAGGAAGCGTGACGAGTTCTTCGCGCTCTTTGGGCACTTCGCCTCCATAGCGATCGACAAGAGCATTGGCCATACCAATGAGGTTCTTTGCTTTTGAGCCATAGAAGCCTGTGGAACGCACGAGGGTCTCTACATCGGTGATGTTTGCCACCGCTAACTCATACGGGCTCGGATACTTTTCAAACAACGCAGGGGTCACCATGTTCACTCGCACATCGGTGCATTGTGCCGACAAAATGGTGGCCGCTAAGAGCTCATATGGGTTGCGATGATTCAGTTCGCAAATGGCAACGGGGTACTCCACTTTTAATCTCTCGAGCACGAGTACAGACCTGCCAGCAGGCGTGCGAGGTTTACGTGCAGGAGTTTTAGCCATACCGAATGCTACGCCGTGGGTCGCAACACCCCGATACCCTAAAAGCATGCTTCGCCTCGAGATACTCCGCAATGTGAACGATACAGAATTTGCTGCCGTTCATGAGTTGCTGGTGGCAGCCGAACGTGCCGATGGGCACCGTGCACTCTCCGATCACCTGTGGCTCGACTTGCGCCAAGGTGGCCGAGCAGGTTTCGCTGCAGTTGTTGGAACCGAGGCCGGACACGATCACCCCGTTGCCTATTCTCAGGTGTCGCGCGGGAACGA
>JAURNB010000045.1 GCA_030830415.1 Acidimicrobiales bacterium
ATTTGCTACAGCCATTTAACAATGAGTGAATCACAGATCTATCACAAGGTTCAGAAAATGAGCCACGACGAAAAGGTACGACTCATTCGCGCCTATGTAGGTGACCGTACCAACAGGCGTCATCGCCCTGGTCGCGCTTTTGAACGAACCGACTATCGCTTTGATGTTCTGTCTGACTACGGAGCATTCCGCGATATGCAGCGCCACAGAATGCTCACTATTGAGTGGCAGCCGCTCACACCAAACCATGGCTATGTGCGTCCAGACATCGTTGACGATGCAGGACAAACCTCCGCATTTGATGACGTGATGGAACGCTCAGCAGATCTTTATGATGCTCTTCTTCCCGAGTATCCCGCACAGGCGCCCTATGCGGTTTCTATGGCCTACCGCATTCGCTATGTCATGCAGTTCAATGCACGAGAAGCTATGCACATGCTCGAATTACGCTCGAGTCCACAGGGGCACCCTGCATACCGCAAAGTTGCACTCGACATGCATGGCCTCATTCGCGATCAGGCCGGCCATAAGGCCGTTGCCGAAGCGATGATCCATATGACCACAGATGTACCTGAATTGGAGCGTCTGGAATCTGAGCGACGTGCAGAGGCAAAGCGCAACGGCTGACCGTCGCTACAAATGATCAAAAAACCAACAAAATGATAAAAATTTTGTGAGATTTCCACAGGATTTGCACGGAAGTACCGCCGAGCACCTATGGTACGCGCTGAAGGCGAACAGATTGTCTACAGTTCGCTCGCCCCCAAAGCAATAACGAAAGGTTTCGGTTTATGGCAAGCAGCAAAAAGAAGCCAGCTAAACAAATAGATATCGATCCAGAAGACGAAGTAATTGAAATTGAAGAAGGCGATGAAGTAGACGACATCGCACTTGTTGACGACCTTGACCCCGATCTCGACCCAGACGATCTTGCTGAAGAATTAGAAGATGACCCTCTGCTCGAGGATGACGATTTTGTTGCTACAGACGACGACGAAGCCGACGACACCGAAGCAATGACACCTGCATCTCGTCGCGCCGCTGCTGCTGGTGAAGACGAAGATGATGACGATCTCACTACTCCCGATGACGTCGAAGAAGACCTCGACAAAATTCTCAAAGACCGCCTCGTTGCAGCCGACGATGTTCCCATCGAAGACGACGATGAAGAAGGCGAAGTTGACGAACGCAACACCGACGGAGACCGTTTACAGCCTCGTCAAGCAGGTGAAGAGATGTGCTCGCAATGCTTCCTTCTCGTTCGTCGCAGTGCTCCTAACTGCCCAGTAGGCGACGATGCTTGCCCTATTTTTGCTGTGAAGTAAGCGGCACATTCATGACACAACCTTCATTGAAAGATCTCACGACACGCGTAGATCAACATCTCAGAAATGCTCGCTTCATCGGAAAACTTTCTGTCGACATGGCGCAAAAGAAACTTCAAGAGTTTTGTGCCACTTCTCATGACTCGTCGTCAAAGGATGTTGAAGCCCCAGTAGTGGTTGCGGCAACAGCAACCGAAGCGCCAATAGAAAACTACGACGCTTTGACCGCTAAGGAAATTGTCGCTTCACTTGCTGGGTTGTCCTCGGCGCAGTTAGTTTCTGTTTTCAATTACGAGAATGCTCGACGCCAGCGCAGAACCATCTTGAAAGCGGCCAGTTCCGGCAATGAGTAGGGAAGTAGCGCTAGCTACTCACCTTGTGGGTCCGCTGCGCTTCAGCGTAAGTGAAGTCGCCGAGACCGATGAACAACTCACCAAGGCACGACGCAAGGCAAAGGCAGCGCTCAGTGCCCAACGTGGAGTAAACACCCAGAACTTCCTTACGTCGTTGATTTGTGATGCGTCGGGGAGCAAGCCTTTTGCGCTGGTGAGCGAAGTTGACGGTATT
Organism: Acidimicrobiales bacterium; assembly: GCA_030830415.1. Lineage (GTDB taxonomy): Bacteria > Actinomycetota > Acidimicrobiia > Acidimicrobiales > Ilumatobacteraceae > F1-20-MAGs119. The sequence goes on from JAURNB010000045.1 coordinate 1,893, forward strand.
ACTGTCGGGTTTGTACTCGGATGCGTTGTTGGCAGCCGCTGCATCATCACGGCTCTCTACGTTGAAGAGAAGTGCAGGTCTCTCGGCGTTGGCGCACATCTTCTCGCCTGCGCGCGAAACTTCGATGCAACCGCCAGAGAGACTCTTGTTTGCGTATTGCCCGGACAAAGAGAACTGAAGAATCTATGTGAGCAAGCAGGGCTGCCCGCTCAAGTTATTTTTGCAGGAACGCCTTAGCGCGCCTTCCAACTCGGGAGTCGCTTTTCAATAAAGGCATTCAAGCCTTCTTTGGTGTCTTCAGAAGCCATGATTGCACCAAACTCGGCATTTGTCATATTGATGAGGGTCTCATCGTCTTCATAAGCAGAGGCAAGCACTACCTTGCGACTTGCCCACACCGCGAGGGGAGCAGCAGCGCAAATACGCTCAGCGATCTCTAGCGCTTTTGGCATCACTTGATCTGGAGCTACAACATGGTTTACGAGACCGAGTTCGTACGCCCTCTGTGCAGCAAGTGGCTCACCAGTGAGAATGATTTCCAGAGCAGCACCACGACCAATGGCTCGCGGAAGTCGAAAGAGTCCGCCCGCTCCGGCTATGAGGTTGCGCTTCACTTCTGCAAGACCAAATGATGACCTGTTGCTTGCCACGACGAGGTCACAAGACAAAACAATTTCACAGCCACCAGCAGTGGCCAAACCATCGACAGCAACAATGATGGGTTTACGACGCTCACGATATGCAATACCTGCAAAGCCTCCACGCTTTGTGCTCAAGCCACCTGCATTTCCAGAGTTGATTGCTTTGAGGTCTGCTCCAGCACAGAAAACTGGTTTCTCTTGGCCTGCAGTATTCGCGGTCACAATTCCGACCCAAATATCGTCGTCTGCTTCAATAGCATCGAGTGCAGCTTCAACTCCGCTGGCGACGTCGCCATTGACAGCGTTGCGAGCTTCGGGACGATTCAGCGTGATGATGCCGATGCGGCCACGCTTTTCAAAAAGGACAATGTCTGACATAGAGACATCTTAGGACCCACAGCTAAGTGAGGAGAATTTAAGCCTCTTTTGGCTGTGCAGGTGCTTGAACTGGTTTTTTCTTGTCTACAGGCCGTGTAGGGCGCAATGGACGCGGCATAGCAGTTCCGGGGGTCACCACAATGCTGAAGAGAGCCGCAATTTGCGGAATAGATGGCGCCAAGCGAGTAATAGTGGTTGCCAATTCCGTGGTCACTGCATTCGGCGGAGCAGGGGCAACAAGTTGTGACCTCACAGGGCTAAAGGCAGCAGCCTCAAGCACAGCAATCCAACGATCGCTCGGTGCATCGGCTTCAAGATTCTGCGAAGCAGCAGCAGCGAGGCGTGAACCGAGCTCTGAAGGGAACGGTGCGCCAGCCTTAGGAGGCTGTGATGACAACTTCAAGGCACGCACAATACGACCAACCTTGATTGCTGCATCGATATCGGACAGCCATTCTTTTTGATCTTTTTCTTGACGTGCAACGAGTCCTTCACGAAGGGTCTTTGCAATTGCACGTGTTGTTTCATCGCGGGCGATTGCTGGGTCGTCACCAGAAGTAACAACAGAACGCAGATCGCGCAGGTCGAGAGTATCGAGATCGGCAACAGCAGCGTCGGCACGGTCGAGCCATTCAGCGACGCGCAATTTTGGAAGAAGGTTTTCAGCCATGGTGATGAGACCATCGGCAGGAATGAGTTCTTTTCCTTCTTGCTTGAGCAGTTTGTTTTGGTCTGCAATTGCCGTACGCACTGCAGGAATACCACCAGACAGCACGCGCTCAGCAATTGCGCTTTGTGCTTCTGGAAGATTTGCCAAGATGGTGTTGCGATGCGCGCGACCAGGCTTCAATCGTTTTGCACGTGGACGCTGCGGCAGGTCGGGTGGAGGAGTAAAGGAAGGACGGCGACGAGTTTCTTGTCCTTCACGGCGAGGCTCGCGTACTTTACCTTCTTCTTTTGCACCATCTTCACGGCGCGGACGTCGCGCACCCTTGTCGCCAGGTTTTCCGTCGCCAGGCTTGTCGCCACGACGAGCATTGCGCTTGTCTCCAGAAAATGAACGCTCGGAACGTGGAGCCTTGGTTTCCATGACTGCTTGAAATGGTTTGTCTGAAGGAAGGATTTCAATGCGTTCCAATTTTTCAACGCGTTGTTTACCAGCAACAACACCCAAAATAGTGATGCCATCGATAGCAAACTCGGCATCGGCTTTTACTACGTCTCCGACTTTGTGAGATGAAGACAGAATGGATCCGTCGAGTACACCTTTAGGATTTTTGGCTCCAGCTGCTCGCCAGGTCCACGAACCGTCGGGGCTGTTACTGGTGAGTTCAATTTCAATCCTGCGAGACATAGGCAAGCAACGCTAACGGCAAAATCGCGATATTTCGCTGATCGAGCGACATTGTCAGCCGCGTGTCTTTCACCGTTAGTAACATGTCAATGTGCCTATTTACGCTTTAGGAACCCAGGTTCCCGACATTGACCCCACTGCCTACGTACATCCCGATGCAGTTGTCATTGGGAGTGTCACCATCGGACCAGAGTCCACCATCTGGGCCGGAGCAGTTCTTCGCGGAGACGACGGCAAAATCGTGATAGGGGCGCGTACCAGCATCCAAGATGGAACGGTCATCCACACCACTCCGATGTATCCAACAACGGTCGGAGACGACTGCGTGATTGGCCACATTGTGCACTTAGAGGGTTGCACCATCGAAAGCAATTCTCAGGTCTCGTCGGGTTCAATTGTGTTGCACCAAGTGGTGGTGCGCTCTGGTGCAATTGTTGCAGCCAATGCCGTTGTACTCAATGGTATGGAAGTCCCCAGTGGCGCACTTGCCGTCGGTGCTCCTGCAACCATCAAACTCGATCGCGCTCGATCTGGCGACATTGCAATGGGTGTTGCGGCTTACGTGGCAAAGGGTCGTCGATTCCGCAAAGAACTACGCCGCATCGATGAATGATTCGTCGCAACGCATTTCTGAAAATATCCTTCTAGAGGTTTTAGTCGTTCAAGAGTTTGTGGAAATTGTGAGCGATGCTCTGTGGGCATGCGGCGCACAAGCTGTTGAAGTCATCGACGAGAGCGCACACAGCATTGTTCGCACCCACCTCGGGCCCGAGCCCTTGAAGCAGTGGGAAAGCCATGTTGAATATTTCGGCAACGAAGAAAACAGACTGCAGCAATGGCCAGTGCGCTTGTTTTCACAAAACAGCGACGTAGCCAATACGTGGCGTCAATTTGCAAAAGTAACTCTCGTTGAATCTGTTGCCCTTGTTCCGCATTGGAAGAGGGAAGAGTTCAATGAATCCGACTCATTGGCTCTTCCCATCTTCATCGAGCCTTACGGTTCTTTTGGCATAGGAGATCACCCCACGACGCGGGCAACACTTTCTCTAGCGTTACAGAATCTGAATGAAGCGAATGTCGCACCGCATATTCTCGACATCGGTTGTGGTTCTGGTGTACTCAGTATTGCGTTACTCAAAAAACACAGTGGCCAAGCACACGGCATAGATCTTGCAGCAACTGCAATAGAAGCAAGTGTTTTCAATGCGAATTTAAATGGCGTGGAAGACTCATTCACTTGTCAACAAGGTGGCCTTGAATGTATTTCCGGCACGTTCACACACGTGTTGGCCAACATTTTGGCTCCGGTGTTGCTTGACGGCGCAGTTGCAATCTGCGGCGCGGTGCAAAAAGACGGTTATCTTTTCTTAAGCGGTTTCACTGAATCGAGAGAACACGACATCATTGCGTGTTACGAAGAGCTTGGATTTCGCTTCCTCAACAAACAAGAAATTGACGGCTGGCTTGCGCTCAGCCTGCAGCGCGTGAGCGAACACCAATTGGTGCAATGAGGTGAAAACCAGCGGCGTGACGCTCTTCTTCAGATTCGCCACCCCAGAAACCGTATTCGTGATTCTCGCGCGCAAAAGTGCGACAGGTATCGAGAACACTGCACGACATGCACACTTCACGAGCCATTGATTCGCGGCGCAAACGTGATTGCGGTCGTTCAGCTGCCGGAGGAAAGAACACCGTGGTGAGCCCACGACATGCACCTTCGTTCATCCATTTTTCTACGGCGAAATCCCGCCGCGAATATGATTCCACTGCTGCCATCACACACCCCCCGATGTTGTGCCAAACTCCACACGCGAAGTGTACCTACATCTAACTCAACAGTCAATTAAGTCGGTGTGCGTCAAGTTACTACGCGGTAAACAGCCTCGGCGAAAGCATCCACGTCACTGAGTTCGGTATCCCACGATGTCATCCAGCGCACGCGGTGTCGTGCAGGTTCCCAGTCCCAGAAAAATGACACCTCTCTCAGCTGTTCTGCATGTGCAGGCAAGATAGTGGGGTAGAGGCTGTTCACAGCTGGTGCATCGGGCAGTTCGAGTGTTGGAATGGAATGCACCGCGTTGAAAAGGGAAGCGGCCGCTCCATTTGCCGATGCTCCGAGTTGCACCCACAAATCGTTGTTGAGAACTGCCGCGAATTGAGCAGAAACAAAACGCATTTTGGATGGCAACTGTGTTGTTTGCTTGCGTGCGTATGGGGCATACCTCAATGCACGCTGAGCAGTCTCTAAAGAAAAGTCTTTGTACGTCTGCGGGCGACGAGCGCCTTGCGGAAAATAGAGAACAGCTTCGCCATACATCAAACCATTCTTTGTTCCGCCAAAGGTGAGCAC
>JAURNB010000046.1 GCA_030830415.1 Acidimicrobiales bacterium
AACATCGATGTTGGCAGCGGCAGTGGTCATTGGTGTTGTGCTTGCTGGAGTGGTGTTATGGCGCAGTGTGTCATCGCCATCCACAAAGACTCCTGTGGCAAGTGCCTCCACCACGCCGGTTGCAACAGGGCCAGTCAACATTGTCGCCGTCAGCAGTTACGACCCCGACGGCGACGACAACTCTGAAAATGACGACCTCATCCCCAATTTGCTTGATGGCAAGTCGGGAACTCAATGGCGCACCGTGTGCTACGGCAACAACCAATTCGGAAGCAAAAAGGGAGTGGGCTTTGTTGCTGAATTGTCGGGTCGCAGCACAGGAACACTGTCGGTCGATTTTGGCTACGCCCCATGGGAAGTCGATGTTTATGGTTATTCCGACACCTTGCCGAGCAAAATCGAGAGTTGGGGGCCAGCACTTGCTCGTTCCGAGAGCGATGACCCAGGCGAAGCCACGTTCACCATTTCCCAACCTTCTCAGTTCATCCTTGTTTACCTTCGCTTAGCAGCCCGCAGCCCGCAGTGTTCTACGAAGAACCCTTTCCAAGGTGTTGTCAACGACATCAGCTTTGTTTCGGCGTCTGCACCGTAAGAACGTGGTCTGGCTAACCTTGCTTTATGGACACTGAGCGCCTTCTTGAACGCGCCCAGTCGGGCGACACTTCAGCAGTCGACCAGCTGTTGCGCACGCACTACAGCGCCATTCACTCGGTGTGTCACCGCATGTTGCTCAGCCGAGAAAGTGCTGACGATGCGGTACAAAACGCCCTCATTGCCATCGTCAAAGGCCTCCCCCGTTTCGATGGGAAGGCCGCATTGTCGACTTGGATCTACCGCATCGCAACAAATTCAGCCATCGATGAAATTCGCCGCGTTCGCCGCCATGGCGGTTCTGTTCCCTTAAACGACGCGGCAAGTGCCCACACCGTGGCAAGTGAACATGTTGTCGACCCCACTGCTGTGCTTGCTGAACACCTCGTTGACTCGTCGCGGGTAGCCCAAGCCCTCGGCAGCCTGCCCGATGAATTTCGTGCCGCGGTGGTGTTGCGCTACATCTCAGACCTCGATTACGCCGAGATTGCCGCTGTGCTTGAGGTTCCTGTGGGTACTGTCCGGTCACGCTTGGCCAGGGGGAAAAAGCTCCTCGCCGAGAAATTGGCCGACCCGACAACACTTTCACCTCCAGACGAACCAAACTTAGGTACCCCGTCGTCTCAGCCCCCGGGTTCATCATCATGACCACACCTTCTCTTGACCCCACCGACAATGGCCCACTCGAGGCTGCGTTGCGTCAATTAGGAACGACCCCCGACCCCAAGTTGCGCGACGAGCAGATCGCCATTGCCCTTGGCCACCTTGCCAGCACGAACACCGATGTGCCCAACAATGTGGTGTCACTCGCATCTCGCCGCCCCAATCGTGTCTTCATTGCACTCAGTGCTGTTGCCGCCGTTGGTCTTTTCGCACTGGGGCTTGGTGTCGGGCAACGTGGAAACAATGCACCATCCGACGTTTCCTTAGTGAAAAACGCTGCGCCGTCGCCGAGCATCGATACCCGCACATGTGCGAGCGCAGATGTCGATTCCACCACCGACACTTTCCTCGTGATGGGTACTCCTCCTGCACTCGTGGCAAAAGAAGTGCGCGATGGTGATGCCACACTCACGGTGTACAACGCCGACACCTGCGCCATCTTGTGGCAAGTACCTGCCAAGTAACTGTTCCCGAAGAGAAACACCTTTAGCCATTAGGCTGATTACGTGCTCTCCAACCCCTTCACCGACCCCGATTGGGCGCGGAACACTGTCGCCAGTATCGACAAGTGGGTGGGCTTTGTGCGCGATCGCACCACGCGCCCCGTCATCACTGTGGTGCGCGGCATCGTTTATGGCTTTTTAGTTGCCACTGGCGTTGTCATCATGGTCGTGCTTTTTGCCATTGGCGCAACACGGGCGTTACAAGCCGCACTCGACACCGCGTTTTCGCGCACCACTGCCGTATGGTCTTCATACCTCATCTTGGGCAGTCTTTTTTTCCTCATCGGTCTACTCGTTGCGCGCAAGCAACATCGTAAATCTGACGAACTCAATTCCTAACTCTCACTATTTCCTCGGAGATTCTTATGGCAACACATCATCACGTTCTCATCATTGGCTCAGGGCCTGCTGGTCTCACTGCAGCTATATACACCGCTCGCGCCAACCTCAGCCCGTTCATTATTGAAGGCGAGCCCTCTTCCACAACCGACCAGCCTGGTGGGCAACTCATGCTCACCACCGAAGTAGAAAACTTCCCTGGCTTCCCTGACGGCATTATGGGCCCAGAACTGATGGGTCGTTTTCGTGAGCAAGCAGCACGTTTTGGCGCAACTTTTCTCACCGACAAAGTGACGCGTGTCGATTTTTCTGCACGACCCTTTCGCGTCTGGACGCGCGATCAAGAGTTCACCGCCGACTCCATCATTGTGAGCACCGGTGCGCAGTCGTTGATGTTGGGTCTTCCCAATGAAACCGCACTCGTTGGTCACGGTGTGTCTACCTGTGCAACATGCGACGGTTTCTTTTTCCGTGGCAAAGAAATTGTTGTAGTGGGTGGCGGCGACAGCGCGGTAGAAGAAGCAACCTTCCTCACCAAGTTCGCTTCAAAAGTCACCATCGTGCATCGTCGTTCTGAATTGCGTGCGTCAAAAATTATGCGCGATCGCGCAGAAAACAACGAGCGCATTGAGTTCAAATGGAATAGTGCAGTTGTTGAACTGCAAGGCACCGACATGCTCGAGGGCATCGTGCTTGAAGACACCGTCACCGGCGAACGTTCGCAAATGAACGTGGCGGGGCTCTTCATCGCTATTGGCCATAAGCCAAATACTGGCTTATTCACGGGTGTTCTCGACATGGAAGAAAATGGGTACCTTGCTACTCGCCCAGGGTCGTCGTACACCAATATTCCTGGAGTTTTCGCCTGTGGCGACGTACAAGACCACACCTATCGCCAAGCAATTACCGCAGCAGGATCGGGTTGTATGGCAGCTATCGATTGTGAGCGCTGGCTCGAGTCAGAGCACGCTTCTCTCGCCTAGACTTCACTTATCGAGAAGAAAAAGGAGCCACCATGGCAGACGGCATTGTTACTCTCACCAGTTCTACATTCGACGAAACAGTAAATGGTTCAAGCAAACCTGTTCTTGTCGACTTCTGGGCCGAATGGTGTGGCCCGTGCAAAATGATTGCGCCGATTCTTGCAGAAATTGCTGTTGAGCAAAAAGATGCGCTCGTCGTGAGCAAACTCAATGTTGATGATCACGGTGACATTGCACAGCGTTACAACGTCATGAGCATTCCTACATTGTTGTTGTTCAACAATGGCGAACTTGTGAAGCGCCTTGTTGGCGCAAAAGGCAAGGGCGCACTCTTGCAGGAGTTGTCAGAATTTCTGACCCCTTCCCACTAACTGCTGGCCAACGCAACGAGACCGTCCGCGATCTCCAGCGGCGGTTACGTAGTTGTGGCTTCATTCAACACTCTCTCGATGAAGAGGGATTCTTTTGTGCTGCCACTGAAAAAGCACTCGTTGAATTCCAAGCATCTCGTGGTCTGCGCACCGACGCCGTCTGCGATATCGCCGCATGGAATGCACTTGTGGAAGCTTCGTGGTCACTGGGTGATCGCATGCTGTATCTCACTTCTCCCAACTTTCGTGGCGACGATGTCACACAACTGCAATCACTGCTCTCGCGTTTAGGGTTCGACTGTGGTCGTGTCGATGGCATCTTTGGACCGCTTCTCGCCCACGCCATTGGCGAGTTTCAAAAAAATGCGGGTCTTTCTATTGATGGCATATGCAGTACCGACACCGTTACTGCCCTTGAACGCTTGAGCTCACAAACCGGAGAGGGCCCGGGGATCTCTTCACTGCGCGATACCGAGCGCTTTCGTACAACAGGCGACGAAAGAAAATTACGCCGTGTTGTGGTGGGCCAATTCGGCGGACTCAGTGGCATCGCCCGCCTCATCTCCCGCGCATTACGTGACGCACATGAAATTGTGATGTTGGTCGATGAACCCGATGTATCCGCCCACGTTTTGGCCGCAAACCACTTTCATGCCGATACGTATATTGGGCTCGAAGCGCACGCCGAACCCGAGTGCACCATTGCTTTTTATGCAGTGCCCGGCTTTAGTTCTGCTGGTGGCGAACTATTGAGTAACGCCATTGCCGATGCGCTGCGGACCGTTGTCCCCACGCTCGTGGTGACCTGTGTGGGAATGCGACTTCCCATTTTGCGCGAAACACGAATGCCGGCAGTGATGTGCAGCCTCGGACCATTCGATGTCGTCACTCAGCACGGACCTGAAGTGGCCGACGCCATTGCATCGGTGATGAAGCAATACTCTTTCCCTGCCGCCCCTTAGAGTTATCCACAGCTTTATCCCCGCCTAGTACACAAGGTTTTCCCTGCTTTATCCCCATGTTTATCCACAGCCTGTGTGTAACCTCAAGGGGAGGTTGAGGTCACCCTCATCTAGACATAAAGACTTGTGATGGTGCGTTAGGCCTGTTCGGTCATCTTGCGATAGATCCGCTCGAGGTCTTCCAGGTCGGCAAAATCGATACCCACTCGGCCGCGCTTGCCGTTCATTGCCACCGTCACCTTGGTCGCAAGAAACTCGCTTAAGAGGTTTTCGAGTTCCAGCAAACCAGGTGGTCGCAATGCCGGCTTCTTCCCTGTTGGCTGCGCAGGTTCGTCTACTTCAACAATGGGCTTTCCGCCCTGGCGCTCACGTACGGCGTCTTCCACTGCACGCACCGACCAACCTTCGTCAACCGCACGGCGTGCCAATTGTTCTTGGAATGCTCGGTCGGGAGTTCCCAAAATTGCTTTGGCGTGCCCTGCAGCTAAACGCCCGTCGGCCAACAAATGCTGAATGCTGGGGGGCAACGTGAGTAGGCGTAATGCATTAGTAATGGCCGAGCGGCTTTTCCCGACACGGCTGGCGATTTTCTCGTGCGTAAAGGCGAAGTCGTCCATCAACTGCTGATATGCCGATGCCTCTTCGAGCGGGGTGAGATCTTGTCGATGGAGGTTCTCCACCAGGGCTTGCTCAACTGAAGCAATATCGTCGGTGGGGCGTACAACTGCAGGTACGGTGGCAAGGCCAGCACGCGTTGCTGCACGCCAACGGCGTTCGCCGGCGATGAGTTGATACTTCCCATCAGCCAGTTGGCGCACCAAGATGGGCTGCAATACACCAATGGCACGAATGGAATCGGTGAGTTCCGACAATGCGCTTTCATCAAAATGCACGCGCGGCTGATGGGGGTTCGCCTCAATGGACTGCACGGGCACGTCGCGCAAGAGCGGGCCGTCGACCCCAGTTGCTGCGCCTACTTCAGTTTTCTCAACAAGGTCTGCCGTAATGAGAGCTCCGAGACCTTTTCCTAATCCACTTTTACGCGCCATTGACAATCTCCTTTGCTGCTGCCCGATAGGCCTTGGCACCAGAAGAGCCGGTGTCGAAGGTGGTGATGGGCTGTCCAAATGATGGTGCTTCGCTCAAACGCACGTTGCGGGGGATCACGGTCTTGTAGACACGCTCTCCGAATTTATTCCGTAGTTCTGCCACCACCTGGTCGGCCAAATTATTGCGCATATACATCACGCACAAAAAGGTGGGGTCGGGGAGGCTGGGGTTCAAGTTCTTGCGAATGAGGTGCAAGTTCTTCAACAAAATCTCAATGCCTTCCAGGGGAATGTATTCCGTCTGCACTGGGGTGATGATTTCCGTTGCTGCAGTTAATGCATTGACGGTGAGCAACCCCACTGAAGGTGGGCAGTCGATGAGCACGTAATCCCACTGATCGGCGACGGGGGCAATGGCGTTACGGAGGCGATTTTCGCGACCAAAAGCCGACACGAGTTCTATTTCAGCTCCGGCCAAGTTGATGTTGGAGGGAACAATAAAGAGGTTCTTCACCGCGGTGGGTTCCACCGCATCTTCCAACGGCACCTCTTGAATGAGCACGTCGTAGATAGTGTTCTCCAGATCTCGGGTATCGATCCCCAGCGAGGATGATGCATTGCCTTGCGGGTCGAGGTCGATAATGAGGGTCCGCAACCCCATCTCTGCGAAGCAGGCGCCGAGGTTCACCGTGGAGGTGGTCTTCGCTACGCCACCTTTATTGTTGGAAACAGCGATGATGCGGGGTCCCGTTGCGGAGGTTGACATGCCTCCATATTACTCCTGTCTGCCGCTCTGGCGGGTGGATGGAGAAATAAAATGTTCCACGTGGAACATCGTTTTTACCCAAAAACTTCCTGTTTCGCCCCGAATGACCCCGATTTTGACCGATAGCGGATGTTCCACGTGGAACATTGGGGATCTTTTTCAACGCTCCGTTTTTTTGGTGAAGCGGGCGAGGTGCAGTACTAACTCTGGTCCCTCGAGCCCGGCCGCCGCCACGACGGCAGCGTCCCAGCGGTTCTTACTTCCTGCCGGTGGCTCGCTGAGCAGCACTGTTCCCCCCGGGCGCGCGAGTGCCGCCGAGTACTTGAGGGTTGTTTCGTGCGGGCCGAACCCGCGCGACATGACCGCATCGAAAGTGTCGCGCCACTCATCTTGGCGGGTGAGTGCAGCCACATCGGCACACACCACCCGAACGCGATGACCCCACCCCAGCGATGTCACGGCGCGCTCGAGGGCGTCGGTGCGTTTGGCTCGGCGGTCGACCAAGGTGATATGCAACTCGGGTCGCAGCTCGGCAACCACCAGGCCAGGCACTCCAGCGCCCGACCCAAGGTCAACAATGTTGCGGCAAGAGCCGGGGAGTGCAAAAGCAAACGCACCGGCGTGCTCGATGACTTCGCTAATAGGGCGAAGGCCAAGCGCGCCGATGCGTTGTGCGTCGGTCAAGATCTCGTGAACGGTGCGCGCCACGAGAAGTGTCTTACTCGCCAGACGGTGCTGGCTCTACCACAATTTGACGATATGGGTCGTCGCCACGTGAGCGGGTGACCACACCAGTTTGCTCTGACAATGCATCGTGCACCACTTTGCGGTCGGCAGATGCCATTGGCTCGAGAACGCGGGGCTGGCCCGACTCCACCACTTCGCCCGCTACTTTCAGGGCAAAACGGGTGAGTGCATCGCGGCGGCGCTCACGGTAACCAGCAACATCAACGCGCAAGCGTGTGTCGTGGTCGCCCAAGCGACGCTGTGCCACCACGCGGGTGAGGTCTTGCAGTGCCAAGAGCGTGTTGCCACGTGGCCCCACCAAGAGGCCAAGATCATCGCCGTTCACTTGTGCTTCGAGCTCTTCGCCTTCGCGTTCCACCACTACGGTGCCGACGAGACCAAATGCATTCACCACACCGGTGAGGAAGGTGACTGCCTGAGCGCTCACCAATGCGGGGTCGACGGGGTCGCCCTTTGGACGGTCGTCGTCACGTGGTTCACGCGGTTCACGTGGTGGACGGCGGTTGCCTTCACCAGCAGGTTTTGCCTGACGTGGGCGATCGTTGTTGCGACCACGGCTGTTTGACCGCTCTGGGCGTGCTTCGCCTGCGGCTTGGTCGGTGGTGCTCTTCTCACCTGCAGACTTGCGGCGTGGGTTACGGCGCTCTGTTTTCTGGCGAGCCTGAGTAGGGCGAACGCGAGCACGGACACGGGCTTCGCCACGTGTACGCCCAAACAAACCCTGTGTTGGCTCTTCCAAAATATCGAATTCGGCGTCGTCTTCGGCTACTCCCAATGCGTCGAGAGCGGCATTTTTTGCTTCGTCGATGCTACGACCTGTTGTTTCTACCCATTCCATGACTTCATCCTTCGTTCTGTGTTCACGTTAATAATTAGACTTTTAGTTTATTTCTTGCGCTTTGAGGGCGGGATTGGCCGCTGTGGGCGTCCGGTTGGAGCGGGACGGTTCTTCGGTGGCGTCACGCGCTTGCTTTGTGTTGGCGCTGGCTTTTCAACCTTGTCGGGCTTGAGGGCCGCCTTGCCCGCTTTACCTTTCGCGTCTTTGGCCATTTCGCTTGCCTCTTTGCTCGCGGCTTGTGCCTGGCGACCAATGGAGCCGTCGTGCCCATAGAAACGCTTCGTGATGTACCACTGCTGCAAGATACGAACAATCGCTTGTGTGAAGTAGTAGATGACGAGCCCGGTGGGCAAAAACACTTGAAATACTGCAAACCCAACAGGGAGGTACTGCATGATTTTGGCCTGCATTGGCGACATCGAGGCACTCGTGGTGCGCGACGCAATCATCCTTTGCTGCACAAAGAAAGTGAAAGCCAACAACACAATCATGAGGGCATAGGGAATGCCCTTCACAAAATCTTCGCCCATCACCTTGGCAGGAGTCTTGGCAAGGTCGAGACCAAAAGCGAGCATCTCTTTCGACTTGTCGAGCGCAATGTACAGCTGTGAATCTTTAGCGATATAGCTGGGGTTAAACGTTCCGTCGTCGCCGAATTTCGACAAACCATTGAGCACGCGGAACATGATGATGAACACCGGCAACTGCGCAATGAGCGGCAGGCACGAGGCCAAAGGGTTTACCTTGTGCTCTTGGTAGAGCTTCATCATTTCTTCGTTTAATTTTTGGCGATCGCTCTTGTATAAACCTTGCAGTCTGCGCATTTCCGGCTGCAGACGCTGCATTTCCAACATGCCCTTAGTGCTCTTCAGCGTGAGCGGGGTGAGGAGAAGCATGATGGAAACGGCCACTAAAGCAATGGCGAATGCATAGTTGTGGACCAAGCCATAAAAAACACTGACGAGCCAGGCTGCTGCTTGAAACATTTTTCTACTTTCCTAAAAGTTCATGTGTATGAGATGTATGTACTTCGGGCACGGGGTCGAAACCCGACGGGCCAAAAGGGCGGCACCGCAACAACCGCTTGGCGGTGAGCCAAAACCCGCGGGCAGTGCCATGAAGTGCAAAAGCTTCGTGAGCAAAAGACGAACACGATGGGGAAAACCGACACGGTGATGGCCGACCCGAGCGAGCCCCTTGATAGAACTCGATAGCCGCCAGGCAGCGCTCATTGAAGGTGCGCTTGGTCATGAGACCTTCTGTTTGGCGGTAGTGATGAGTTGCAACATGGTCTGGGTGAGTTCCTGAAACGACAACGCGGTGGCTTCTTTGTGTGCCCCAATGAGGTAATACCCCGGAACCAATTGGTTCGTGTTTGCGGCCAAGATTTCTCTCATTTGACGCCGGATGCGGTTACGCACCACGGCTGAACCGGTGTGACGCCCTAAGGCATACGCCACACATGGCTGAGAAAGAGCAGGGTCAACAAGCACTGAACACCACACAGAGCCCACGCGCACACGAACACCTTCACGCCCTAAACGGCGAAAAATAGCGTGTTCGTGAATGCGTCCGATCAAGCGGAGAGGCGGTAGCGGCCCTTGGCGCGGCGGTTTTTGAGAATTTCACGACCTGCACGAGTGCTCATGCGGTGGCGAAAACCGTGCTTTTTGGCGCGACGACGATTGTTTGGCTGGAAGGTACGCTTCATGGGTCCAGGATCTTTCGAATTATGTAAGGTGAACGGGAACCGCGAGAGGCAGGGCCGGGGCTACAAGAGCGAAGCGGCACGTCGATTCGGGTGACCATCGGAAAGGCTAGGCGAGACCAGCCCCCATTCCCAACCATGGCTCCATTTTTTTGCCCTGTGGATAATCTGCTATGGTGCATTTCCCACAGAAAAAGTGGCGAAAAGTACCAAAAACACCCGAAAACCGTCCACAGCCTGTGGATAACCATGTGTATAAGAAGTGCTTTTCGTCGCCAAACCCATACCGACGCGAAAGGAGACCGCCATGGCAGAACACGACACCGTGTGGACAGCGGTCTCTGCCCTGCTCCGGGCCCAGGTCTCTGAAGCGGTATGGCTCTCTACTTTTCAAGACGTGGTCCCGCTTCCGGGTGGCGACGACGCATTGCGGCTCCAGGTGCCCAATGGCCACATCAAAGAACGCGTGCTCACTCGCTACTTGCAACTGGTGCTCGACGCCCTTGCCGAAATTGACGAAAGCGACCGCCAACTGGTGGTGGAAGTGGCCCCCATTGTGGAAGGCGAAGACGGCGACGGCACAACCGACGACTTTTCTCGCGACTCCTTCGACGACGACACCGCACTTGCGGGCAGTGCCGCAACCTCAACCCGCGGCCAAGCGACAGGGCTGAACCCGCGCTACACCTTCGACACCTTTGTGAAGGGCGCCTCAAACCAGTTTGCTCTCGCTGCTGCACATCGCGTGGCGGAAACTCCTGCCCGGTCGTATAACCCGCTCTTCATTTACGGATCAGCTGGGTTAGGAAAAACCCACCTTTTGCACGCCATTGGTGAATATGTCCACCAGAACTATGCGCATTACGAAGTGCGTTATGTGTCGACCGAAACGTTCATGAATGAATACGTCGACGCCATTCGCAGCAACACCACTGCGGCCTTTAAACGCAGATACCGCGAAGTCGACGTTTTGCTCATCGACGACATTCAGTTCATGGAAGGCAAAGAAGGCCTTCAAGAAGAGTTTTTCCATACGTTTAACTCATTACACGGCGCAAATAAGCAAATTGTTATTTCATCCGACCGTGTTCCCGACGCTATTCCTACACTGGAAGACCGTTTGCGCGGCCGGTTCCGTTGGGGTCTCATCACCGACGTGCAGCCCCCAGATCTTGAAACCCGGTTGGCCATTTTGCGCAACTACGCCGAACGCAATGGCACCAAAGTGCCCGACGACGTGCTCGAGTTCATTGCTGCCAACATCACTTCGAACATTCGTGAACTTGAAGGGGCTCTCATTCGCGTCACCGCCTTTGCTGCTTTGAACCGCGTCAATATGAATGTGGCCACGGCCCAAGACCTCCTTGGCGACTTGTTGTCACAGTCGTCCACGCGTGTACGCAGCGATGAAGAGTTCCTCGCCGACATTGCCGCATATCTCGGCTACAGCGTCGAAGCCTTGCGTGGCAAGAGCCGCCAACGCCCGTTGGTGATGGCTCGCCAAATTGCGATGTACGTCATGCGCGAACAAACCGAACTGAGTTACCCCTCGTTAGCGCGCCTCTTTGGTGGCCGCGACCACACAACAGTCATTCACGCTGTTGAAAAAGTGCAGCGGTTAATGGCCGAGCGTAAACAGGTGTACGACCAGGTCACCGAGCTCTTCCGCCGGGCGAAAAAAGGGTGAGTGTCATGTCATTTGCTCTGGGGACAACATGTGGTGTGAGGCGTGGACAAACTGCGTCGCATTGGGCACAAAGTAGGGGTTATCCCCCGCAGCGCACACATGTTCGCCTTCCCCTGTGGAAAACTGTGGATAACCAGCGTCGGTTCTTTTCTTTTCCAGTACTGGCGCAAACGACCTTTATCCACAATCCACAGCCCTTATTACAAGCATTAGACATATATCTCCCTTTCACTATCAATAACACCGCCCACACTCAGGACGTCTTGGGCCAACAAAGGAGCCGCCATGAAGTTTCGTTGTGAACGAGAACAACTCGCTGAAGCACTCGGTTTAGCTTCACGCATTGCCTCTGGGCGTGTTGGTGCATTACCTGCATTGTCGGGTGTGCGCTTACAGGTGAAAGGCGATCAACTGCATCTCACCTCCACCGACAACGACATGTCGCTGCAAGCAACCCTTGCCATTGGTGGCGAGAAAGACGGGGTTGCACTCATTAGTGCAAAATTATTGAACGATATTGTGCGTTCATTGCCCGAAGGAAAAATCACCGTCGAAGCACAAGTGGAATCACTCACCGTCAAAAGTGGGCGCTCTCAATTCACCGTGCCGACGTACAACGCAATGGATTTTCCTAACGTCACACCAAGCACCGGCCCGGCACTTAGCGTGTCGGCAACCGAACTCGGCGAAGCGTTACGCAAAGTGGTGCGTGCAGCAAGCACCGACCAAATGCGTATTGCACTTACCGGCGTTTTGATGTCGGGTGAAGACGGCAGTTTCCGCCTGGTTGCAACCGACTCGTATCGTTTAGCCGTGTGCGATGTACCAAGCATCGTGGTGAGTTCCGCAACACGCGTCTTGGTGCCCAGCAAAGCCTTAGGAGAAGTGCAACGGTTGTTGAGTGGAGCAAAAGAAGCCGCTATTCGTCTCGATGAAAACTCTGTGACCTTCGAAGTTGATGGAACACAACTCACCACACGCTTGCTCACCAACGAATACCCCACATACAAAACACTTATTCAGGGCACATACCCCAACAACATCACAGTGAGCCGCGAACAACTACTCGACGCATTGCGCCGCGCACGCATTCTTGCTCGCGACCAAGGCCCTGTGCGTTTGCATATGAGCAACAACGGTTTGAAAGTAATGGCTGGCACCAAAGACAACGACGAGTTCGAAGAAGACATCGACGCGGTGTACTCAGGCGATGAACTCACCATTGCGTTCAACTCGGAATATCTTGCAGCAGGTATCGACGCAATTGCCGGACAAGACGTCATCATTAAAACCAGCGACCCTGCAAAACCTGCAGTGGTCACCGGCGTTGGTGAACACTCCGAGCAATATTTGTATCTCTTGATGCCACAAAGACTTTAGAAATTATTAAGTACGAAGCGAGACCAGTGTGTTTGTTGAACACTTAACACTCACGAACTTTCGCAACTACGAAGAAGCAGATGTTTCTTTTACGCACGGCACCACCGCGCTATTGGGTGCGAACGGGCAAGGGAAAACAAGCCTGGCTGAAGCTTTAACGTACTTAGCAACACTCGACAGTTTCCGCGGTGTTCCTACCGACACACTCATTCGCAACGGCGCCGACACCGCCATATTACGCGCAACAGTAAAACACCCAGACGGGCGTGAATTATTGATTGAAGTAGAACTGTCACGCACAGGGCGCAATAAGGCCCAGGTGAACAAGCAACGCTTGGTGCGCAACCGCGATTTGTTGGGAGTTTTACGCACCACCATTTTCTCACCCGACGACTTAGCACTCATCAAAGATGGGCCAAGTGAACGGCGCCGATTCATTGACGACGCATTAGTTGCTATTGCTGTGAAGCACGATGCAACACGGCGCGATGTAGAACGCATTGTGAAACAACGCAATGCGTTGCTCAAACAAATTGGGTATCGCTCATCGGCATCGCAACTCACCAGTGAACAAACAGTCACACTCGATGTGTGGGATGAAAAGTTCGCACTTGCCGGCGGCGCATTAGGCGACGCACGTGCACAACTCGTTGCACAACTACAACCACTAGTGAATGAGGCATACGAACACCTTGCCAGCAAGCCCACTCCGACCGATGTTGTCTATGAACCCGAGTGGCGTCGTATTGGTCTTGGCTTTGCGCTCAAAGAAAACCGCAACGAAGACCTGCGCCGCACTTCAACAACGGTGGGGCCACATCGTGACGATATTGAACTGCTCATCAATGGGTTGCCTGCCCGCACTCAAGCATCGCAAGGCGAACAACGCACGCTCGCCCTGGCTTTACGGCTAGCAACTCACCGTTTGGTCACCGAAGAAGTAGGCGCGCCACCAGTATTGGTACTCGACGATGTGTTGTCGGAATTAGACCCATCACGAGCAACAGCGTTGCTGCAATACATGCCCATGGGACAGGTCATTATTACGAGCGCAAGTGGGTTACCACCAGCTGCACAACCAGAGCGTGTGTTGTACATCACCGCAGGAAAAATCTCTGAAGAACCACTGCAACAGGGGAGTGTCGGCTAATGCCGGAGCGTCCACCAGAAGAGCCAACGTCACTCATCGACTCAATGCGATCTGTTTTAAAACGCCTCAAAATGGACGATGGCGATTCAGTAGGAAGCGTCTTTCAGTCGTGGGATGCTGTTGTTGGCCCCGATATTGCTCAACATATTCAGCCCGTCAAACTCGATGGTGGTGTGTTGATAGTTGATGCAACCGATGCGGGTTGGGCAACACAATTTCGCTTTTTAGAAGCCGACGTAAAACAACGATTTTTCGAGCACACTGGCTCGCGTATCGACAGCATTGTGGTGCGTCAAAAACGGCGTCGTTAGCAGTGCGCACCGCAGCGCCATGCGTGGGTATAACAGATCTGCGCAAGCAAGATTGGTACACTAAGACACGTATTTACGACATGACTTTTTACTCTTTCGCTTTCCTTTTTATGTCCTTGATGCCACCACTTCTGCACACACTCAGACGTAAGTGGTCTGTCATTTCTTGTGACACCTGTTTCTCTATTCATTCACTACATCGAGGTTGATCCGTGTCCAGCACAGAAAAGAAAAGTTCGGCAAAAAAGCCCACTGCTGACTACGGCGCAAAAGACATTCAGGTCTTGGAAGGCCTCGACCCCGTCCGCAAACGCCCGGGTATGTACATCGGTTCCACGGGTCTGGCTGGCTTGCACCACCTCATCTGGGAAGTGGTCGACAACGCTGTTGACGAAGCAATGGCAGGTTTTTGTACCCGCATCGACGTCATCATCCAGGCCGACGGTGGTTGCCGGGTAGAAGACAACGGCCGCGGTATTCCTGTTGACCCCTACCCATCTGGCCCACATAAGGGCAAAAGCGCTGCTGAAGTAGTGCTGACCGTATTGCACGCTGGCGGCAAGTTCGGCGGCGAGGGCTACAAAGTGTCGGGTGGTCTCCACGGTGTGGGCGTGAGCGTTGTGAACGCCTTGTCGACCCGGTTGTTGCTCGAAATCGACCGCGGTGGCGAGCGTTACGAGCTTGAATTTGTTGATGGCGGAAAAATGAAGGGCAAGCTCCAAAAAATTGGTGCTTCACCTGCCAAGGGGCGTACCAACGGTACGAGTGTGACCTTCTATCCCGACCCCGTCATTTTTGCTGCGGAAGGCATTGAGTTTGTGGCGCGCACCGTCATGGAGCGTTTGCAAACCATGGCCTTTTTGAACAAGGGCCTCGAAGTGGTCTTCAGCGATGAACGCGCTG
>JAURNB010000047.1 GCA_030830415.1 Acidimicrobiales bacterium
AGCGCTGTGTTCACTCTTTGTCGTTCCAAAATTTGTTCGAGCATTTTTGCCGATTGAGGAATGGGGTTGCTGGCAAAAAACTCTGCTGCACTTGCCTGGAGTTGTGGAGTATTGAGCACACGTACAGGCGACACCATTCGCACAATGGTGCTCACGGGGAATGCAGCATTTGCCTCGCTCCAGCGTTCGCGAACAATGTTCCACGCAATTTCTCCGTGCTCACGGTTGTTCATAATGCGGCTCAAGAGAAATGGAGCATCTTGAGTCTTTACTTCAGGGGAAAATGCAAAGGCGCATGCACGGCTAATGAGTTCGGGTGACTGAAAGTCGGCAAGAGCATAAAGAGCGCGTTCCTGATCTTGGGGGAGCGCTCCATTTTTGAAACGCTCGATGAAGAATTCAAATTCTCTTTCACCTCCGGTTGATGCAACAACAGTGGTTGCAGCGGCAACCACTTCAGGATGTACTTGTTGCCCCGCCTCTGATTGAGTAAATAGTTCCCGCGCTGTGTTTTGAGCATCGCTATTGCCGGCATCACAGGCAAGTAAAACAATCAGCAAGCCACGTAGTTTTCCGCGGAGGTCATCTTCATCGTTGCTGGGTTCCCAACCGATGTCGTCTAATGCCGGACCAGCAAGTGCGGCAATGCGTTGTTGGATTGGACCTTGTTGGTGACCGGGCAAGAGCCGTCCACAACCGCGAATGCCAATGGCGATGGCCTGCCACACGGCAAGATCGCGCTCGTCGGTGAAGCCGCTCACGAAGTTGAGAAAATCAATTGCTTCGAGTCGTCCGGCAACAACAGCGTTCCATGCATCGTCAACCAAGTTGTATCGCTCAATCACGCTGAGTCCGCGAATAGTTGTTGCATCGAGGCGGCGCAGCAATTCGGGTGAATAGGCAACTCGATAAAAGCCGTGTCCCTCTGCATTGACAACGATTGGGTCATTTGGATGCGGCAGATTCACGAGCATTTCTGGGGTGGAAAGCAGAACCTTCGATTCAGCACTTTGCGCACGTGACTTTCCATTGCGCAGGTGAATAGGTGCCATCCACACCGTGTCGTATGCCGTGTTATCGAAAGAAAAGCGCTGTTGTTTGAGATGCAGTTGGTTGTTGCGTAGCGATGCTGAAATGAGGGGATACCCAGGTTGCCAGATCCATGAATCCATGAGTGCTCGCACTGGCGCATCGCCGTTGTGCTCTTTAATGCTTGCTTCTATGGAGTCCCATAGGTCGTTTGTTTCGGTGTTGCTATAGGCGTGGGCACGTAGGTATTTGCTGACACCTGCACGAAACTCTTCTTGGCCAAGGTACATCTCGAGCATACGTAAGAGCGCCCCGCCTTTTTGATAGGTGAGTACATCGAACATGCCTTCGCAGTCGTTGGGTGATTCCACAGGGAACTCCACGGGGCGAGTGCTCGCTAAGGAGTCAACTTCAAAAGCGGCGCTGCGCTCGAGGCCAAATGATGTCCACCTCTTCCACTGCGGAGCAAAGGCATCTACTGCTGCTACTTCCATGAACGTGGCGAAAGCTTCGTTGAGCCAAATGCCGTTCCACCACTTCATGGTGACGAGGTCGCCAAACCACATGTGTGCATTTTCGTGTGAGACAACATCGGCAACAAGTTGCTGATCCATTTGTGTACTTTTGTCGGGGTCGACAAGCAGGAGTACTTCTCGGAACGTAATGCATCCGATGTTTTCCATAGCGCCTGCAGCAAAGTCGGGCATCGCAACGAGGTCGAGTTTTGCTGCGGGGTAGCGAATGCCGTAATAGTCTTGGAACCACTTCAATGAAAATGCACCAACTCTTTTACCGAAGTCGGTGAGATGTGATTTGCCCGGAACGTGAATGATGCGCAATGGAGTTCCGTCGACATCAATGGGCTGTGTTGCTTCTAGTGGGCCCACAATAAAAGCAACGATGTAGGTAGACATCGACATCGTGTCGGCGAATCGCACCGATACTTGACCAGGTGTGGCGGGGGTGCGGCTCACTTCGGCGCCATTAGAAATTGCCAAATGCTGTTCGTCGACCACCAAGGTAATGCCAAAGACGGCTTTGAAATCGGGTTCATCCCAGCAGGGGAAGGCTTGTCGACAATCGGTTGACTGCATCTGTGTTGCCGCAATGACCTGCTCAGTGCCATTGTCATCTGTGTATGTGGAACGGTAGAAGCCACGTAAAGAGTCGTTGAGCACGCCAGAAAATGAAATGGAAATGCTGACGGTTCCCGTTTCTACGGCCGAACTTGGGGTGATGACGAGACGCTCGGTTTCGCTGTGCAGCGAGAAGTGGGCATCGAGGCCATTTACTTGAACATCGTGAATGGTGAGAGCCTTAGCATTGAGCACAATTTCTGGTGCTTGTGCCAACACGTTGGCAGCAATAACAACTGTTCCATCGAATGTGGCCTGAGCAAGATGGGGTGTGAGCTGCAGGTCGTATCGGGTCGGAACAATGTGGCGCGGGAGTCGGTACGGCTGAGCGAGGTGGGGGGAAGTGCTGTTCTCCATCTGTAGGACGTTAGTGGTCAATGGGTCTGTGGGGTACTACGGTAAGTGACCGTGTCAGACATCACTTTTGTTCCCCGTGACCTCACCAGCAATCCAGGAATTTCCTACGACGTCGTTGGGTTGGGTAACGCCTTGGTCGACGTTATTGCCCAGACCGATGATGCTTTTCTAGAGCAGCAGCAACTCGCTAAGGGTTCGATGGCGTTAGTAGATACCGATCGAGCAGTTTCACTGTATGAAGCGTTGCATGGCGGTGTTGAAATGAGCGGTGGGTCTGCTGCAAATACAATGTGCGGTATTGCAAGCTTCGGAGGACGTGCTGCATACATCGGAAAAGTTGCTGAAGATACTTTGGGTGACACTTTTTCCAAAGATATGCAAGTGGTTGGAGTCGACTTCAAGCGTCCGGTAGGTGGCAACTCGGTTCCCACAGGGCGCTGCATTATTGCTGTGACGCCCGATGCTCAACGCACCATGAACACGTTCCTTGGTATCTCTTCCTTGCTCACTCCCGCCGACCTTGATCATGGCGCCATTGCTGCTGGTGCAGTGTTGTACTTAGAGGGTTATTTGTACGATCAACCAGAGGCTAAAATTGCCTTTCGTGCTGCTGCAGAAATCGCCCACCAACACAACAGGCAGGTATCGCTGACCTTGAGCGATTCATTTTGTGTCGATCGCCATCGTGCCGATTTTCGCGCACTCATCTCAGATGAAATAGATATTCTCTTTGGAAACGAAGCAGAGCTTTTAGCGCTCTATGAAACCGATACATTTGAATTTGCTGTCACTCAATTGCGTCAAGACTGCATTGTTGCTGCCATTACTCGTAGTGAACATGGTTCGGTTGTTGTCACCAAAGATGGAGTGATAGAAGTGCCAGCGCAACCCGTTGCCCAGGTGGTTGACACCACCGGTGCGGGCGACCTTTATGCGGCAGGTTTCCTCTATGGATACACCCGTGGAATGGACCTGAAAACTTGCGCAACCCTTGGGCATATTGCGTCGGCAGAGGTCATTTCGCATGTTGGCCCACGCCCGCAAATTGCTTTAAGTTCACTCTTGCCCGCGTCGTAAGCGGCGTTAGCATTGAACTATGGAACTCACTGTTCTCGGTCAAACCGTTCGCCATCCCATTGAACATGTTGAGGTGTTTCCTGCGCCTGAACACGTCACGCTGGTTCGCTTCACCTCCGATGAACTGAGCTCGGTGTGCCCAGTTACTGGGCAACCCGATGTTTCGGTGGTGGTCATTGAATATCGTCCGCGGAAGTCGTGCGTCGAGTCGAAATCTTTGAAACTCTATTTGTGGAAGTTCCGCGATCGTGCGGTATTTGCTGAAGCTTTAGCTGCTGAAATTGCCGATGAAATCATGACCACTGTGCAACCAGAGTTTGTTCGTGTTGCACTCACCCAACGCCCACGCGGAGGCATTGAAGTTCATGCAGAGGTCGAACGAAACCGCTAGTACTCAAAGTTACAGTTTTGAGTCTTGCTTCAGTGCTGTATCGATGCTGAGTGCTGCAGCAATGATGAGTGAGTGAAGCGGTTGACTCGGAATCTCGTGTATCTCCACCACGTAGCTATCGGCAGTGGTAAACATTTCGCGCGCAAGTCCTGTGTACTTTTTGGTGATACGAGCCACTTCGCGGCCGCTGGCATCTTCAATGGCAAAATTCCATGCTCGCCAGTTTTCAGCTTTGATTGCACCAATTTTTGCGCCCCCGGATTCGAGTGCAAAGTGAATTTTTCCAAAGAC
>JAURNB010000007.1 GCA_030830415.1 Acidimicrobiales bacterium
ATTTCACCACGTCGCGACTGGCACAACTCCATCAGAGTTCCGGTGTAGTCCTTTGGCGTAATGATGCCCACCTTGAAATAGGGCTCTTCGATGCGTGCAATGTTTTGTGTTGGAGGCAGTGAAGCAGGGTTGTCGACCAATTCAATTTCACCATTGGTTTTATGCACCCGATACTCCACCGATGGTGCGGTAGCAATGAGAGCCAAGTTGAACTCGCGCTCTAAACGCTCTTTCACAATTTCCATGTGCAAAAGGCCAAGGAAGCCACAACGGAAACCAAACCCGAGTGCGCCCGAGCTCTCTGGTTCGTACGTAATAGAAGCATCGTTGAGTTTGAGTTTTTCCAAACTGTCGCGCAGGTTTTCAAAGTCGTCGCCGTCGATGGGGTACAAACCGCAAAACACCATTGGCTTTGGGTTGTTGTAACCAGGCAATGGTTCTTCAGCAGGTTCACCCGAACGAGTAACTGTTTCACCACTCCGTGCTTCGCCTACATCTTTGATGCCGGCAATGAGATAACCCACTTCACCGGGGCCGAGTTCTGTGACAGGAGTAGGAACTGGGCGGCGCACACCAATTTCAATTGCTTCATGAATGGCACCGGCTTGCATGAACAACAATTTGCCTTTGGCGTCGAGCGTGCCTTGCATCACGCGAACACTGCTCACTACCCCGCGGTATTGGTCGTATTGACTATCGAAGATGAGTGCTTGGAGTGGCAACGTTGGGTCGCCAGTTGGCGGCGGGATGCGCTCCACGATGGCATCGAGCAAATCGGGAACGCCTTCACCTGTTTTTGCGGAAATGCGCAAAATATCTTCCGCCGGAATGCCAAGAACTCGTTCAATTTCATCGGCGTAGTACTCGGGGTTGGCTGCAGGCAGGTCGATCTTGTTCAAGACCGCAACAATTTCTAGATCGTTTTCTAAAGCGAGATAACAGTTGGCCAGGGTTTGTGCCTCAATGCCTTGTGCCGCATCGACCACTAAGACCACGCCTTCACAGGCGGCTAATGACCGGCTGACCTCGTAACCAAAGTCGACGTGCCCAGGGGTGTCGATGAGGTGTAAAACCGAGCCTTTCCAGTCGACACGGACGTTTTGGGCCTTAATGGTGATGCCCCGCTCACGCTCGAGATCCATGGTGTCGAGGTATTGGGCGCGCATATCTCGCACCTCAACGGCATTGGTGAGCTCCAAAATACGGTCGGAAAGGGTCGACTTTCCGTGGTCGATGTGGGCAATGATTGAAAAGTTGCGTATGCGAGAGAGATCCATGAGGTAATTGAATTCTACTGTCGCGGTTGGGTACTGGGCATCACGCTGTTAGTCTTTGCGACCATGGCAAACATCAAGAGCCAAAAAAAGCGCATCCTTACCAACGCCAAGCGCCAAGAGCGCAATAAGGCGGTCAAGAGCGAACTTCGCACTCGTGTGAAGACGGCTACCTCCAGTGCAGGTACTCCAGAAAGTGCTGAAGACGTGCGCATGGCAATGAAGCGTCTCGACAAGGCCGCTACGAAGGGGATCATCCACCCCAACAATGCTGCTCGTCGTAAGAGCCGCCTCATGAAAAAAATCAACGCTGCCGGCTAACAGCCCTGTTGCGCCTTGCGCCACCAGCCAACCTGCTGAGTCGCGCCACTAATACTTCCATCACCAGTTCCTCTGGCCAGTCTCGCTGACCCCGCAATTGCACATCTGCATCGGCGAGCAACACAATGCCTTGAGCAATGGCATCGCTCCCCAACTTCTCAGCTTGCTGCATTGCTTTGCGCGCGGGGAACTCACTGCGAATGCCAAGTAGCGCCATTGCATCGGCTGGCGACGACACGTTTTCCCCATCCAAACGCGCAAAGCGTTCGAAGTGCCTGTGCAACAACACCATCACCTGAAGTGGATGCATCTCGCCAGCATGCATGAGACGATGCAACACCTTGAGTGCTTCGCCAGTATTGCCCGTGTCGATTGCATCGGTGAGATGCCATGGTGCAGTGGAGCCCGATTCGCCGAGAAACATAACGACATCGTCGTATGAAAGCTTTTTGCCTGCACCATAGGTAGAAAGCAACGTGTCGATGATGCCCGGGAAGCGACCCGTGTCGTTTCCTAGGGTTTCATTGATTGCCGAAATGGCATGAGGGTCGAGGCGTAAACCAGCAAGTTCCAACTGTTCACGGAACCACAGCTCGCGCTCTTTGGGCTTTTGAGAGACTGCGGTGGCAACGGTGGAGCCGCCCGCTTTTTTGATGGCATCGAGAACAGACTTTGCTACTGCACCAGTTGCAGTGAAAATGAAATCGGTTGCAGCAACGGGGCTTGCCAAGTAGCCAACGAGTGGCTGCAGGGCATCGACTTTGGGCACATTGATGTGACGCAACACCACAACACGACGTTCGGTGAAGAGCGCCAATGTGTTTGCGGCATCGACTGCTGCCCGCACTGCTATTTCAACTTCCTCAACAGTGGATTTTTCTGCGTCGTAGTCGTCGAGCATGAGCGACCGATCGCCATCGCCAATGAGCTCGTGTACGCGAGTGCCGAGTTCTTCTAATACGAGCGATTCGTCGTCGCCAGTAATGAGATAAATCGTCACCCCCCTAGTGTCGCACAGCGCTGTCCGATGACCGCCACCCACCACACCCAGCGCACCCCAAAACGCATCGGGAGCATCACCACGTCACCCCACCCGGCACCAACGAGACCAGCGAGAAGACACACCGGAAGCCCCACCAACATCACGAGACCAGCCATAGGGACGGCAAATAGGTTGGTGACGAGACCAATGGGGCTCAAGCGCCCAAAGACCAAATACATCGGAAGAGCGGTGCCAATTTGAGCTGCTGCTGTTGTTGCGAGTGGTTGTGCAATGAGGTTCGGTAGTCGACACCTGCGCAACAACTGTTGAAGAGGTGCAGTGAGAATAATGAGACCCGCCGTCGCGCCCGACGACATCCAAAAGCCCACTTGCCACATCAACATGGGGTCGATAACAACAAGCCCCGCAACACACAGCCCAAGCACCACTAAAGATTTCACCTGCCAGCCCGCAGTGAAACACAACACCGATATCGCTGCCATTGTTGCAGCGCGCAACACCGACGGTTCAGCACGTGTCAACACGGTGAACCACATCAACACAAAAAGCGTGGCAGTGAGTCGCGCACGAGGACGCATACGAGTGAGGAGTGGCGCAGCGGCCGCTAAAACAAATGCGATGTTTTGCCCCGACACCGCAGTGAGATGAGATAACCCTGAATCGCGAAAGGCACCAATCATCTCGCGGGGTTGATTGCGATCATCGCCAATGACCAACCCCAAAAAGAGAGCAGCTTCATTGGCCGGCAAACCTGAAGCACCAGCAGCGAGCAAGCGACGAATGCGATTTGTTGCACGCGTAAAAGCAGAACCATCACTCCACGTTGATGCCACTTTTACATTGGAGAGTTGACCAACGATGTGCTGTGTTGCACGCCTCTTTTTTTGTGTTACCGACACTTCACTGCGCTCAGCAGTGAGATACACCGACTCCCCTGCAAGATGCTGAGCAACTCGCCGCGCACTACCGCCATAGAGCGTTACTTGATATCGCCAACCCTCGAGTTGAAATACTGCCCGCACAGCCGAACTGCGACTCGCAGCATTTACCACCACTGGGTCTGTTACCAAGGTGGCGACTCCAGCAAAACTTCCCATTGGAGCGTGCTCTACTTTCTTCCATTCCACCTGACACCGCAGAACGAGAAACACCATAAATACGCTGCAGACCAGCACAGCAAGCAAAACGCGATGAAACCACCATTGAGCACTGCGGGTCTCGTACGATTGACCCATGAGCACGCCAGGAGAGCTACGCACGAAGCGCCCGCGCATTGTGCCCGACGGCATTGTTGCTCATAAGCGCGACCTCGCCCAACGTGGTGGGTTCACTGCAGTGGGCATTGCTGCTGTGGTGTCGCTTTTTGGGGCCGCCGTCCTCGCTCTCACGAGCAGTGCATTTTTTGGTGCCATCGGCTTTATTGCTATTTCCTGCGGTGTACCACTACTTCCCATGGTTGGCCTTCCTGCACGTACAGGAGCTACGCGTTGGCTCATTGCCATTGTGGGAAGCGCTGCCATTTGGTGGTGGGTGGGGCAACTCTCTGCTGCCCGCGTGCGCAAACTTGCTGTTGCTAGTTGGGCCGATTGGTCGAAAGAGTTTGGTTTATATGCAGCCGCACTCGTTCTGGGAGTGGTCTTTGCATTGCTCATTGCCGCAAAATCTTTGGGCGCCTTGTAATTTCTACAACGCAACAAAGGGTTTCATTGCTGCAAGTTTTCCGTCGCCAATTCCAGGCACTTTCAACAAATCTTCCGCCTTGCCAAATGGCCCGTTCTTTGTGCGAAAAGAAACAATTGCTTTTGCAGTAGACGGACCCACACTGGGCAACGCTTCCAATTCAAGAGCGGTAGCCGTGTTGATGTTGACGAGTGCACTTTTCACCGACGACTCGGTTGCTCCCACTATCGCCGCGGCAACTGTGGACGATGGCGAACTTGGTGTTGTGGGCAATTTTCTTTGCACAGCAACAGTGGTATGAGGTTTTTTACTGGAACGAGTGGGTATGTACACCTGCTCTGCATCGAGCAAAGGAAGCGCCAAGTTCACCGCAGCGGTGTCGGCGCTTGCCGTGACCCCTCCTGCGGCGTTGACTGCATCGATGACTCGTGCAGTGGGTTTCAATCGATACACCCCAGGCGTGTTCACCGCACCTGCCACATGAACAACTACTTCACGCACACCAACAAGCGTCGTACTTGGTATTGCACCAACAACGGACGATGAAGAAGAGTCACTTGCACTAGCGATACTCACCAGAGGAATTGAGTTTTCTAACGGTGGCGCAGGCGCTCGCAGCAACCACCATGCGCCCAGGCACACCACGGCGACCGAACCTGCTGTGGCAAAAGCTCGCGCTGGGCCGTACCACTTCAAGAAATGGGAACACTTTTCTTCGAGACGTTTGAGGTATTTCATACCTCCGTGTGTGCATTACCCACCCGAAAGTGGCAAGTGCCTAGAAAAGTGCTGCAGTGAGTTGCTTGCGATATTTCGCAGTACGTGGGTCGTCGGGGCCCATTGTTTCCAAAATATCGACGTACTTCTGGCGAGCTACTTCGTCGGTCTTCACGGTTGCCAGTAGCTCAACAAGTTGGGTATCGAAATCGTCAACGGGGTCGAGCGCCAAACGTGCAGCTGCAGCAACTTTGCGCACATCTTCATTTTCAGGAACTCGAGCCAACAACTGCAAGGCATCGGTGGCACGTTCGGTACGCACCATGATGCGCGCCATTGCAACTACTGCTTCGCTGTTTCCTGGCTCAATTGATAACGCAACACGCAAGCTTTCTTCATCGCCTGCATCGAGAAGACCACGCATCATTTGGCTCTCGGGTGAAGGCAAGAGCACTTCAATGAACTTCTGCACTACTTCTTCGGGTTGCGCACCCATGAAACCGTCAAAAACTTTGCCGTCTTTGAGGGCATATAAAGCAGGCACCGACTGTAATTGAAAAGCCTGGGCAATTTGCGGGCTCTCGTCGACATTGACCCGCACCAAATACACCTGGCCTTGTGTGGCAGCCACCACTTTTTCCACCATGGCGCTAAAGGGTGGGCAAGCAGGTGACCGTGGCGACCAGAGGTCGACCACAACAGGAATGGAGGCCGAGCGCTCGAGCACTTCGGCTTGAAATGTGGCCTCGGTGACTTCAATTGCCATATATATGACGCTATCGGCATCCGCATACGTCGCATCACGCCCTGAGTGACTAGTTTTCATATCGCATGACTACTGAATTGCCCACCGGGCTCACCCCTGAAATTGTCG
>JAURNB010000048.1 GCA_030830415.1 Acidimicrobiales bacterium
AATATTGATTGCGCAATTCATCTGTGCAGCAAGTACGGCGAGTTGTGCGCTATTGACTCCAATGGTGATGGGCGGCTCCGTCGAGGGTTGAACGATGCGGGGCGTTGCATTGTTGCTGCGCTGCCAAACGGCGCGTATTGCCTGCACTGAATTTTGAAGATATGCGTGTCGATCTGACATCTTTGGCTGCAGGCCAATCCCTAGTGAATGATGTTCGGCTGCGAATCGAGAGGTGGGGGCTGCACCCGCTCCGAGACCGAGCGAAAAGCGGTTGTTGCTCATGTATTGCAGCGAAGTAGATGCTTGAGCGAGCACTGCGGGAAGACGGTTGACAACATTTGCAACAAGAACACCAATGTTGACTGTTTTGGTTTGGGTAGCTAATGCTCCAAGTAAAACGAATGGGTCGAGCATGGCGTGTAGCGCGTCTTCTTGAAGAGAAGCAAAATGATCGAGTACCCAAAGGGTATGAAATGGTCCGTCATCAATTGCTCGAGCAAACTGCAGAAGCTCGTCGTTATTCACCAGCGACTGGTTCACGTGGAGATCAAATATCACGGTTCCATTCTGCCGTAAACAAAGCGCTTAAACTCGCCTTATGTGTGGGCGCTTAGTGATCACAAGTTCAGTGCTAGAGATAGCTGAACATTTTGATATCGCTAGTGAAGAACAGATTGCGGTGGAAAATACGCCCCACTTCAACGTTGCGCCTACGCACCAATTGCTCTCGTTGTTTGAAAGCGATGGCAAGCGCGTTCTCGAGCCTTTCCACTGGGGAATGCAACCTTTGTGGAACGCGCAGCAGGATGGTCGTGCAGCGGTTATCAATGCACGTGCTGAAACCATTACCGAGAAACCCATGTTCCGTGACCGAATAGTGGGTGGACGGTGCGTTGTCTCGGTGAATGGCTATTACGAGTGGCTCACCACGCATGCTGCGCAGCAAAAGATCCCATATTTCATTTCTGCACAAAACATGACGCTCATCAATATGTGTGCGCTGTGGCATACGCGTGTCATTGGTGAAACTTCGTTCAAAGAGGTCGCCATCATTACGGTGGCTGCAAATGAGATGCTCTCGACAGTGCATCATCGCATGCCAGCAATTGTTGACCCCAGCAGTGTCGATGCATGGCTGAAAGGGTCGGTCGCCGATTCGGTGCAGTTACTGCAATCGTGGAGCGGAGAGCCGTTGCAGATGCACGAGGTGTCGACCAGGGTAAACGCGGTTCGTAACAATTCTGCCGACAATATCGCTCAGATATCGACTCAGGTTCTCCCTACGCTGTTTGACTAGAGCAAATCAGCAATGCTCTTAGCAAACCCTGCTAATTGGGAATGATCGACGGTTGCCGCGGCATTACTGAAAGACACATCGTGCATTGATGTAGCAGGAATGACGTGTAGGTGGGTATGGGGTACTTCGAAGCCAGCAATGATGAGCGCAACTCTTTCGCAAGGAAAGATTTTTTTTTGTGCTTCGGCGATGCGGTGAGCGGTGGTGAATAGTTTTTGCCGAGTGGTTTCGTCAACATCGGTCCACTGATCAACTTCTAGGGTGGGAATGACTAAGACGTGCCCATTTGCGATGGGGTTAATAGTCATGATGGCAAACACGTTTTCGTCTTCATATACGAAATGCCCTGGTATTTTTCTTTGGAGGATGAGGCTAAAGACGGAACTCATCCTGAGTAGCCCCCGGTGACGCTGAAAACCTCACCCGTGCAATACGAGGCCTTGGGTGATGCGATAAAGGAAACCATCTCGGCAATTTCATCGTCGGTGCCCAGGCGTCCGATGCCAATTTGCGAGACGATAGCAACCTTCATGAGGTCGTTCATGGGCGCTAACAGTGGCGTATCGATATAGCCCGGACAAACAGCATTGACGCGAACGCCTAATGGCGCGAGTTCTTGTGACTGCGATTTCGTCAAGGCAATGATGGCTGCCTTGGCAGTGGAGTAGTGGGGGGCCATTGCGGTTGGGCGCAGGCCAAGGACGGAAGAAATGTTGATGATGCTCCCGGATCGTTGTGGCGTCATATGACGTGCAGCGGCGCGACTACCATAGAAAGTTCCATAGAGATGAACCTTCAGCATGTAGTCCCAGTCTTCATCAGACATTTCGGTGATGACATTGAGGGGAGTCGTGGCTGCCACATTGTTTTCTAGTCGCAACATTTGGTTGGCTACTGCTGTTGCAAATCGTTCTTCGTTGGGAGCTGGCGCGATACCTGCGTTATTGATGAAAACATCTATTTTCCCAAAATGTGACACGGCCAGGTCGGCGAGAGCATCGACTTCATGTGATTTGGTGACGTCACATTTGAGGCTGGTTCCTCCGAGAGAAGTAGCCAATTTGTGCGCAGCCTCCTCGGCGATGTCTCCGATAACGATGTGAGCACCACGCTGTGCAAACAACTCGGCGAAACGCGCCCCAAGACCCGATGCTGCGCCAGTGATTACAACAACTTGGCCTTCATGGTCGGTGTTGGTGGTTTTCTCATTTGCCGTCATCTCGCAACAATAGCGGTCTAGTGTCGGGGGTATGTCAGAGCTCTTCAGTCGGAAAAGTGTGTTGACCGTTCCCAACTTCATCTCATTGGTGCGCTTGTTATGTCTCCCCATCTTCCTTTGGGCCCTCTTTGAGCAAGATTCTCGACTCGCAGCTGCCCTCATTCTTGGGGCGCTCGGGGCGACCGACTGGATAGATGGTTACGTTGCCCGCCGCTTCAATCAGGTGTCTCCTCTTGGGGCCATATTGGACCCAACGGTCGACCGGCTGTTGTTCATTGTGGGGCTCGTGGCCCTCGGTATTGACGGTGCCGTACCCTGGGTGATTGCCGGGCTCATTTTGTTTCGGGAGGCGGGAATCGGTCTTTTAATGGTGGTGGCCACTGCCTTTGGAATGGAGCGCTTCTCCGTGACCTACCTCGGCAAGTGGGCAACTTTCATCTTGATGTTCGCCGTGCCAGCCCTCACGCTCGCCCACAGCGGTATTGCCATAGAAGATCTGTTCCTCGTTGTCGGATGGTTGCTTGTCGTTCCAGGACTCTTTTTGAGTTATCTCACTGCCTGGCGGTATCTGCCAGCCATAGTGGAGCATCTCCGCGCCGGTAGAGCGAGGAGAAGTACGATATGACCATGAACATTCCTGAAGACCTCCGCTATAGCGCCGACCATGAATGGGCCAAGTTGAGTGGAAATTGCATCCGCATTGGAATCACCGACTACGCCCAAGATGCTTTGGGAGACGTTGTGTTCGTTCAGATCCCAACGGTTGGAGCAGTTGTTGCGCTGGGTCAAAGTTTTTCTGAAGTAGAGAGCACGAAGTCGGTTTCCGATATTTATGCGCCGCTATCGGGGAAGGTTTCTCAGGTAAATGAAGCACTTGCTCAGAATCCTGAACTGTTGAACTCCGATCCGTACGGCGACGGATGGATTTGTGAAATTGAATTGTCTGATCCTGCTCAATTTGAACAGCTGTTAACAAGCTCTGCCTACCAAAACCTCATTGGCGGTTAGTAATGGCCTATGTGTACTGCAACCGGTGTTCACACCGCAATCCGCCTAAAGCGGCTTTTTGTTCGGTGTGTGGTGCAGTGCTCGACAGTACTTCCGATCGCACAATCACTCTGACGCGTGTTGATGCTCTTCAAGAGTCATCTTCTCCTCATGACGACATTGTGTTTCGTACAGCAGAGGTTCCTGTGGGCGGAGCCGTACTGGTGTCTCGTACCGGTGAACAATATGGAGACCGCTTTGCGCTTGTCGCTGGTTCCACCAATATTGGACGCCATCCGCAGTCTGATATCCCTCTGGATGACATTACGGTCTCTCGTCGCCATGCCCAGGTTATTTTCCATGAAGGTTTGTACAAGGTGCGTGATGTGGGTTCGCTCAATGGCACTTATGTCAACCAGCAACGTGTAGACGAAGTGGTTCTGTCACATGGAGACGAACTACAAATTGGTAAATTCCGCCTCGTGTTTTTTGATAGGACTGTCGATAATGCCTGAGCGAAACTATAAAAGTATTGGCGAAGTTCTTGGGTTGCTCCTCGAAGAGTTTCCTAATGTCACCATTTCGAAAATTCGTTTTCTCGAGAGTCAAGGTCTCATTGAGCCAGAGCGAACTGCTTCGGGATACCGGAAGTTCTCTGACTCTGAAGTAGATCGTTTGAAATATATTTTGCGCGAGCAAGAAACTAACTACCTACCGTTGCGAGTCATACGAGATCGGCTCGATGAGTCAGGAGCGGTTCCGCGTGACCCCACTAACCCAGTGAGCCAGCTTCCTCGTTCGCTGCGTGAATCAAGCGTGACCGACGTCAGTCAAGAAGTTCCTCGCGTACGAGTGCTCACCGCAGTTGACAATGGTGTTCATGCTTCAGCTCCAATCAGCGACATCGATGAGACAGGTGATTTTGTCATCGTCGACCCCGAAGTAGTTGCACAAAGTGAAAGGGCTCACCCCACCTCGCGTCGTCCTGCTTTGCGAGTTGCGGAACCAGCGGCTGTCGCGTCAACACGCGATGCGATTGGTCCTGTTTCTCGCGAGTCACTCATGGAGTCGTCTGGTTTGTTGGCGAGCGACATTGATGCGTTAGAGCAGTTTGGGCTTTTAGTTTCAAAGCCGGTAGGTGGCGAGAGTTTTTATGAAGGTACTGCTAGGGAAGTAGCCGCCATCGCAAAAGCGTTTTTAGATCTTGGCATTGAAATTAGACATTTGAAATCATGGCGTCTTGCCGCTGAAAAAGAAGCAACGCTGTTTGAGCAGCGTCTCATGCCGCTTCTGCGTCAGCGAAATCCGGCTGCTCGCGAGCAATCGCTCGAGATCCTTGACGCCCTTGTGGCGAATGCTGGAAATCTTCGCCAAGTGTTGGTGCGTCAAGCAATACAGCAATTTATAGATCCGCGTTAGGCAGACCCACCTAAGCTCGGTTAATCTCTTTTTATGCAAGAACTTGATGTTGTGGGTGTGCGCATAGAAATGCCTACGAATGCACCAGTGCTTGTCTTGCGTGAGCAAGTTGATCCTCATCGAGTGATGACTTTGTATATTGGTGGCCCAGAAGCCTCGGCAATTCACGCAGCTTTGGAAGGCATTGAGCCTCCGCGGCCCTTAACGCATGATCTCTGTATCGCCATCATTGAAAACTTTGGGAGTGATATTGAAAAAGTCGTCATTACCGAAGTGAAGAACGAAACCTATTACGCCGAAATTCATTTCGTGTCTCGTAGGGAAGTCGAGCCTGTTTCAGCCCGGCCCTCTGATGCCGTTGCCTTGGCTTTGCGAGTAAATTGCCCGATCTTCGTCTCTGATGATCTGTTGGAGCTCGTCGGCAAGATTATTGGCCAAGATGTGGCGGTAGAGCAAGATAACGAAAACGAAATCATTGACGAATTCAAGGATTTCATTGAAAACGTGAGCCCCGAAGACTTCTTCGACTAGTTGTTGTTGCATGGGATGCGAGATCGTAGGCTAGACCCCTATGGCAGGCTTCAGCGGTACTAAGGCAGCTCACATCGTGGGCATCTCATACCGCCAGCTCGACTACTGGGCACGCACCAATTTGGTCATCCCTTCTCTTACTGCAGCAACCGGAAGTGGAACACGTCGTGAATATTCGTACGGCGATCTTCTTGAACTCAAGGTCATTAAGAATCTGTTAGACGCCGGTATCAAGTTGGAATCAGTTCGTGAAGTTTTCCGTTACATGCGGAACAATTTGAATACCGATGTTGCTTCAGCGCATGTGGTCATCAGCGGATCATCGGTTGTCTTTTGTGACGGCGAGAATCTCATCGATGTTTTGCGCAATGGGCAAGGTGTGCTCAACGTTCTTCCATTATCAGGTGTGAAAGATTCCATCGATGCAGAAATTAAGTCGATGGGTTGGCAAGTGATTGATGATGTTGTGAGCCCTGCCTCGGCTCGCGTAGTTGGACTCTAGAAGCCTTCAATACATGCGCACCACTGCACTGCATGCTGCGCATCGTAGCCTCGGAGCAAAATTGGTTGAATTTGGGGGATGGGAAATGCCCATTTCGTACCCAACAGGAACCATCGCAGAACATCTCGCATGTCGCAACTCGGCAGTCGTATTCGATGTATCACACTTGGGTACTGTTCGCGTAGAAGGCCCGCAAGCATTTGCTGCTTTGCAGGAAGTTTTATCGAACGATCTGCGAAAAATTGCACCAGGTAAAACTCAATATACGCACCTGTTGGATCCCGATACCGCCGACGTTCTAGACGACATCATTGTGTGGTGGGTTGCGGAGAATGTATTTGATGTCATGCCCAACGCTTCAAACACACAACGTGTGGTGCAATACCTAGGTGGCATCGACACTACGCAGACTCGTTGTGTTATTGCTGTGCAGGGTCCTCACGCTCGTCAGGCAATGAGCAATGTCTCACAAGCGGCAAGCGAAGTCGCGCGCAACCAAGTGCAGACCATCGAGATCTTGGGGAGCACCTGCGTTGTTGCAGGAACTGGCTATACCGGAGAAGATGGACTGGAAGTAGCGGTCCCAGTCTCTGGTGCTGCAGAACTTTGGCAAGTGCTCATCGAGAGCGGAGCTCTTCCTGCAGGCCTCGGAGCACGTGACACTCTTCGGTTAGAAGCCGGGCTCCCATTGCATGGTCATGAACTAGGTGAGGGAATTACTTCTTTGCAAGCCAATCTCGGATGGGTCCTCGGATTGAACAAAGACAATTTTCAAGGAAAAGAAGCTGTCTTGCGCGAAAAAGCAGCGGGAGTAACGAAGAAGCTCGTCGGACTTTCTACCGAAGGTCGCCGTCCACCGCGGGAGGGCAGTTCCGTTGTGAAAAATGGAGCGCTCATTGGTTCGGTCACGAGCGGCAACTTCTCGCCGATGCTTGAACATGGCATTGCGCTTGGCTTCGTGGAGCCTTCAATAGAGTTGGGCGACGAAGTGATCATTGATGTTCGCGGAACAGAGCTACCAGGACAAGTGGTGCCGTATCCGTTCTACAAAAAAGCTCGTTAACTGTTCGGACGAAACTGTTGTGCGGCTTGAGCAAGAAACGGCAGAACAGTACGGAGGGGTTCTTCTATTTCGTCGAGTAACGAGTTGATACGAACCGCGGCGCTGTTGATGTTCTGCATAGCCTCTGCAGCGCCTTCCATGGTGGTCACGAGAAGTTGAAGCACTTGTTGTGCGGAACCAAGTAGTGCCGCTAGATCTTCGTTTTCCATTCATCGGCCTTTCGTTAAGACGACTGATAGTGAGCGTCAGCGTATTGTTCTAACGGAGCACAACTGCAGACCAGGTTGCGGTCTCCCGATGCAGCGTCAATTCGCGAAACGGGGGGATAATAACTACGGGCGAGGCCAGTGACACTGGGGTACAAAGCGGTGCTACGACTGTACTTCCGCGTCCATTCTCCTGCGACGTCAACCACGGTGTGGGGCGCGAATCGCAAGGGTGATTCGTCAATTCCGATGAGGCCATTTTCAACGTCTGTAATTTCCTGTCTGATGAGCAACATGGCATCACAGAATCGATCGATCTCTTTGAGAGATTCACTCTCGGTTGGTTCGACCATGAGAGTTCCGGCAACGGGAAAACTGATGGTAGGCGCATGAAAACCTAAGTCCATGAGTCGCTTGGCAACGTCATCAACGGTGACGCCAGTCGACTTCGTGAGTGGTCGGAGATCAAGAATGCACTCATGAGCAACGCGATTGTTTGCACCTGTGTAGAGAACAGGAAATGCATGACTTAATATCACAGCGATGTAGTTGGCATGCAAAATGGCTCGTTGTGTCGCGTAGCGCAATTGGTGTGGACCCATGGTGCTGATATACATCCATGGAATGGGCAAGATGCCTGCGGATCCGAATGGCGCGCCTGAAACAGGACCAACCGGAGAATCCCCTGGTGTGTTTGGGGAGTTGTATTGGTGAACGGCTGGTAAGAACGCTGCAAGATGGGATTTCACGGCAACTGGCCCAACTCCTGGGCCTCCACCGCCATGAGGAATGCAGAAGGTCTTGTGCAAATTGAGGTGGCTCACGTCGGCGCCGAACTTTCCGGGTTGCGCCAACCCAACAAGCGCATTGAGGTTCGCTCCATCGACGTACACCTGGCCGCCGTGTTGATGAATGAGAGCACAGATATCGGTGACGGCTGTTTCAAAAACGCCGTGTGTGGATGGGTAGGTAATCATGAGCGCTGCGAGTTCTGTGGAGTGTTGCACGCATAACTCTTCAAGGTGGGCTACGTCTACGTTGCCATCCTCGTCGCATCTCACAACGTGAACCTTCATTCCTGCCATCACTGCACTTGCGGCGTTGGTGCCGTGGGCGCTTGATGGAATGAGGCAAACATTTCTATGTGTTTCATTGCGTGAACGGTGATACGCACGTATGGCTAACAATCCGGCAAATTCTCCTTGGCTGCCAGCATTGGGTTGCAAACTGATTGCGTCATATCCGGTAATTCTGCAGAGCCACTGCTGAAGTTGGTCAACGAGTTCTCGCGATCCCAACTGAGTGTTAGTGGGGGAGAACGGATGAATGTTGGCAAATTGCGGCCATGTGATGGGCTCCATCTGAGAGGTGGCGTTCAATTTCATTGTGCATGAACCAAGTGGAATCATGGTGCGATCGAGCGCAAGATCTTTGTCAGCTAGATGACGTAGGTAGCGCAGCATTTCGTGCTCGGTGCGATAGTCGGTAAATGCACGGTGATTGAGAAACGCATCTTGGCGAACATGAGTGAAACAAGACTCCACTTCGGTCGCCCACAAGTTTTGGATTTCACCAGCGCATCCAAAGAACCCCGCAATGGTGTTGAGGTCTTCAATGGTCATTGTTTCGTCAATGGAGACACCCACTTCGGTAGATGACGTATGGCGCAAATACCACTCATCTTTTGCGACAGTGGAAACGAGTGCAGCGGCGTCTCCGCTGCGAGGAATAACACTCAATGTGTCGAACCACGTGTCGTTGGTAACTGTGTGTCCGGCGCTGAGAAGAGCAGTTCTGAGAACAGACGTATATGAGTGCACTCGTAATGCAATGCTTTGTAAACCTTCGCGGCCGTGCCAGGAACCGTAGAAACCTGCAATATTTGCTAGTAACACCTGGGCAGTGCAGATATTTGACGTGGCTTTTTCTCGTCGAATGTGCTGTTCGCGCGTTTGTAGTGCTAATCGTAGTGCGGGTCGACCTTCTGTGTCGGTGCTGACACCAACGAGGCGACCAGGAAGTGAGCGAGAGTATTCAGATTTCGTTGCGATGAAAGCTGCATGAGGTCCTCCCATTCCTAGTGGTACTCCAAAGCGTTGCGAGGTGCCGATGGCAACGTCAATACCGAGTTGTCCGACCGGCGTTGCAATGCAGGAATAGAGGAGATCAACTGCAGCGATGCTTACTGCATTACGTGCAGCCATGTTTGCGGAAAACTTTGTAACTTCGTCGTCGCGAAGAACCTGACCACTTACGCCAGGGACAGAAATGAGTCCGCCGAAATACTCTTGAGACTCTGAGCGCTCAAGATCTCCTACGACAAGAATAATTCCGATGGGTTCGGCTCGTGTTTGGAGCACGGCCAATGTTTGCGGCAGTACATCTTCATGGACATAGAAATGATTTGATTCAGAATTTGAAATGCGATGTGCCATTGCCATGGCTTCAGCAGCTGCGGTTGACTCATCAAGAAGCGAAGCATTTGCGATGTCGTAGCCACAGATCTCAGTAATCATTGTTTGATAGTTCAGTAGTGCTTCCAGTCGACCTTGAGATATCTCAGGTTGATATGGGGTATACGCCGTGTACCAAGCGGGATTCTCCAAAACATTGCGCTTGATGACTGGTGGGGTAATGGTTCCGAAATAGCCCATTCCAATGGCGCTTCTTCCCACCACATTTTTGTTAGCCATCTCTAATAGTGCTTCTGTGGCATCGCGCTCTGAGAGCGCCTCAGGTAATTCAAGGGGAGCATTGAGTGCAATATTGCTCGGAACAATTTCGCTGCATAGTGCGCTGAGACTGTTGCTGCTTACTGCGTCGAGCATCGTTTGTAGGTCTGCGTCGCTATGCGACATATGACGCTGAGCAAAAACATCTTGCGAAAAATGCGATGGTGACAAATTCATATTGGGCTCCAGTTTCAACAGCGTGCTGTTCTTTGAGGGTCGTTAAAAACGGTGAACAGCCCCCGCTGTCTGGGAACCTGAGAGCTTCGCGAGTAAATCGCTTTCCCCGTCGGTGATGTGCAAGCACATTCTTTCCAGCGTGTGAGTTTCTCGCCGGTCCTTTGGCCTGAGAGGTTCCGGGGCGGTTGCTCCTTCGGCGACTCTTACCTGACTTCTATTGCCACCAGATAAGGGTTCTCTCCCAGCGAGAGTGTGATTCAGTTGTGAACTTAATCTAGTTGATGCGCTCGGATCTTTCATGCTCGTAAGCGGCAATTGCGTTCAATTGTGCCCCAAGAGTTGCATCAACCCAGCGAGAGCCTGCATTCACAATTTTGTCGTAGCTCTGCTGCGGGGCACGTAACTGATCTTGGAAATGTGGCATCACACTTTGCGCAAAGAGTTCGTAACTGCGCTTGGTAGCACCCCAATCGGCGAGGTCGGCACCGAGGAAGAGATAGGTGCCGAAGCCACCGGTTTTTTCCTCGAGGCGAGCAAGTTGTGCGATAGCCATTTCAGGTGTGCCAATAACCATTCTTCCCGTCTCGTTTGCGAAGTCGACAAAGTCGTCGAAGTCACTAGGTGGAGGTGGGTCGTTGGGGTCACCCATTGGAATGATGTGAGACAGATACTCAAATACCCATTGCAGGCCGTACTTGCAGTTTTCGCGCGCTTGCTTTTCCGTTTCTGCAATATGCATGGGGCCCATGAGACGCCACTGGTCGCGCGTCACGCTGTGCCCATGACGAGATGCTTCATCTTGCCAAACGGAATAGTTGTAGTCGAGGACTTGGAATGCAGCGGGTTCGGTAGCGGCAATCGATATGAGACCAGTTCCGTACCGCCCAGCAAGTTTGGAACCAGAAGGCGAAAGTGACGAAGCAACAGCCACAGGAAATTTTGAGTACGGCTTCATTTGCAGCACAGCTTCTTCGCATGTAAACCAGTCGGTGTGTTTCGTTACTGTTTCTCCGGCAAACAGACGCATCATGACATCGAATGCTTCTTCCATGCGAGGGCGTTGCTGATCGGCTGGAATTCCGAGCATCGCTGCGTCGCTGGTGAGTTGCCCAGGCCCTGCACCAAACATCATTCGCCCGCGAGTGAGATGATCGAGCATCACGATGCGATCGGCAAGGATGAACGGGTGATGGTAGGGAAGTGAATTGACCCCTGTGCCAAGTTTGATGTGTTGTGTTCTTTGGCTTGCAGCGGCAATAAATACCTCGGGTGAAGCAATGAGCTCGGAACCAGCTGAATGGTGCTCGCCAATCCATGCCTCGTCGTAGCCGAGAGAGTCGAGCCATTGCACGAGTTCAAGGTCTCGATGCAACAAGAGCGTGGGATTAATGCCTGTGCGGTGCATTGGTGGAAGGAAAATTCCAAACTTCATTTGTTCCTCGTTTCAAATAGTTGCTTTGTCTAAACAGATCCGTAGGGAAGGGGAGCGCTGCCGCCGTCTTTATTCGGTTCGGCATTTACTGCCTTTTTCACCGCTGCCACTAAGTCGGCAACAAATTCATCGACTCGATTTTCATGAACAACATTGACCGTCAGGTGCATGGAGTCTGGTGGTGTTTGTTCATCGACATACCAGCCGTTGCCTCGTAGTTCACGAGCGACTGCAAAAATAGAAAGAGATTCGGGATTTCTTGCTCCTATGCAGAGCAGCGTCGTATCGGGCTCGGCACGCATCTGAAGCTCTGGAATCGCATCAATATGTCGTGCAATTTGTAGAGCCACTTTGCGTGCAGTGAGTGCAAGGTTGCGATAACCCTCAACTCCGAAGTACTGAACCATTGCCCAAGATGAGGCGATGGGTCCGCCGCTTTTGGTGCCCAATATTCCTGAAGAGCCGTACATTCCGCCAAGCCAATTGTTGGTGAAAAAAGTTTGGTGTTGACGCAATTCCTTGTTGGCATAGACAATGACTCCGGAGCCTTTGGCGGTGTAGCCGTATTTGTGTAAATCAACCGACATTGATGTCACGCCAGGAACCGAAAAGTTCCATGGCACATTGGAGGGCGCAAGAAAGGGGAGCAGCATTCCGCCCATGCATGCATCAACGTGAAAGGGAATA
This sequence comes from Acidimicrobiales bacterium, assembly GCA_030830415.1. Classification (GTDB taxonomy): domain Bacteria; phylum Actinomycetota; class Acidimicrobiia; order Acidimicrobiales; family Ilumatobacteraceae; genus F1-20-MAGs119. The sequence continues at coordinate 12,253 of JAURNB010000048.1, forward strand.
CCGCGACGCAGTGTCTCTGCACCAATGCGCTCCAACGGGTCGACAACGCCTTGCGGATATTGTGGGGCAGAGCACGCCACGAGAATGGTGTTGTCATCGCACGCAGCAATCATTGCTTCCTCGTCGGCGCGCCAATCGGCTCGCACTGGAACGCGGCGGGCCTCAACGTTGAAGTACGTGCAGCCCTTCTCGAGCGCAGCGTGCGCTGAGGAAGGTAAAACCACGTTGAAGCGTTGATTCTGAGGGCGCTCAGTGCCTCTCAGCGCAATGGCGCGCTGTAAAGCGCCGTACACAACTAAGACGAGGCTCTCGGTACCTCCAGAGGTCATAAAACCGGCTCCGGTGGGCGGCGCCTCGAGAAGCTGCATTACAAAGTCGAGAACTTCCTGTTGCATTTTTTTGAGGCTCGGAAATGCGGCTACGTTGAGCGCATTTTCATGAGAGAACATGCGGTAAGCCGTTTCAGAAAGATTCCGTGCATCGTCTGAGGCGCAATAGGTCAAACTAAAAGCCTTGCCATCGCGCCAACGAATATCTTTCTCACGGTGTTGTTCGAGGTCATTCAAAATGGCCTGTGCGGCTGCACTGAAGGGCGCCTCGGCGGGGTTGCTCATGTCCGCAGGTTAGTAGGGCTCAGGAACCTCACCGTTTGCCATAACACTAATTTTACATAACGCTTATTATGGGCGCAGACGCAGAGACCCAATAGGTTCGGCACATTCCAAAATCCACTGGAGCATGTCTCGCAGTTCCTTGTTGCTTGGCTTCTCGATATCGGCCAAATCTCGTTGTACGTCGTCAACGGCGCATGACAGTACGTATAGAGCATCATGAATGTCGTTCAGCTCTTCACGCGCCATCACGAGCTGCTCATCGCTGAGTTGAACCTCGCGGGCCCTTTGACGTGCAACCCAGTCCCATTGACGACATGGCTGGCTGCAATACGCACGTGGTCGACCAGGCCCGGAACGTTCTTGCAGGACCCGGCGACACCACCTGCATCGTGGTCCATCGGGCGTCTGTTTCCTCTGCCACTCCTGTTCAACGGGTAATTTCGTCATGACGAAATTATGGCATATTCGCTGAATTATTTGCGAGACTGATGGAGATGTCATCTCAATCAACCACCTCGCGCAGTTTTGCTTCCGACAATTTTGCTGGTGTGCACCCAGCAGTGATGGAGAACTTGCAGCTCGCGAATCTTGGTCATGCCATTGCATATGGTGGCGATGTTTTTACCGCTGAGGCTGAGGCACATTTCGAGAGAATTTTTGGTGTGGGAACAAAAGCCTTCTTTGTCTTTGGTGGTACCGGCGGCAATGTTTTTGCGCTCTCTAGTTTGTGTGGGCCAGGAGACGCGGTGCTCTGCAGCCAGTGGTCTCATTTGCACATCGATGAAACGGGTGCTCCCGAACGTGCGGGAATTAAATTGCTTGCAGTTCCGAGTATTGATGCAAAGGTGACTCCACAAGACATTGAACGAGTTGCAGGCGACCTCGGCGTTATGCATCACGCACAGCCTCGTGTTGTTTCTCTCACTCAACCAACTGAGCTCGGAACCCTTTATACCGCTGCTGAAATCGAGCAGTTATGCATCTGTGCTCATGAACATGGCCTCCTCGTGCACATGGATGGCGCACGTATCGCAAATGCAACTGCGGCTTTGGGCGGTATCTCATCGGTGCGTGAATTTACCGTGGATGCTGGAGTTGATGTGCTCACCTTTGGCGGAACAAAGAATGGTTTGATGTATGGCGAAGCTGTTCTCTATTTTCCGCAAGGTGCTCGTCGCCCGCAGACGTACAAAGACTTTTCTTTAGAGACTGCTCAGCGTGCATTGAGGTATGCCCCATACGCACGCAAGCAAACAACACAGTTGCCATCCAAAATGCGTTTTGTTTCTGCTCAGTTCGCAGCAGTTCTCAACAACGATTTGTGGGTGCAACTCGGAGCAGCGGCAAATGGAGCGGCCGCTTCCCTTTTCAACGCGGTGCATTCCATTCCAACACTCGAACTGCCCGATGCACCAGCTGTGAACAGCCTCTACCCCACCATCTTGCCTGCACATGCAGAACAGCTGAGAGAGGTGTCATTTTTCTGGGACTGGGAACCTGCACGACACCGCGTGCGCTGGATGACATCGTGGGATACC
>JAURNB010000049.1 GCA_030830415.1 Acidimicrobiales bacterium
GGGGCCCACGGAGTAAAAGAGTGTGAATTTCTTTGTTGACGCAGAGAAAGTAGCCGATGTGCCTGCGCTTGCGGCAACAAGAAGCGACTTGCCATAGGCCAATTTTGTTGGTGTAGATATCCATTTTGGAGTTTTCACTGGAGAAGCAATTGTCGTTGCAGTAGGAACGGTGAGCGAAGGTGGGGTACTTGCTGCGACCGACGTAGGTGTCGACGCATTGGGAATAGTGCTGGTGCTGCTACTAGTGCTGGTGGAACTGGTACTGGTGGTGGTGGATTCAGTCGATTGAGTAAACACTGAAGAAGCGGGGCTATTGCCTGCAACATTGGTAGCAACCACGGTGAATGAGTATGAAGTTGAATCATTGAGACCCGTGAGTGTGCATGAAAGTGGGCCAGATGTCCATGTGCATGAGTGAGAACCAGGACTCGCTGAAACGGTATACATAGTGACGGCAGAGCCGTTTGCTGAACTTGCACTCCACGTCACTTGAGCGGTGGTTTCTGAGGCAAGTACTGCAGTCACACTAGGTGCGCCGGGTGCCGCAAAGGGTGTAACGCTCGTAGATAAGGAAGACATGCCATACACGTAGTCAGACGGTGAAGTGCTAGCAGAAATGATCAATGTGTATGTTTCTCCCGGAGCAAGAGTGCTGCCATCATCAAACCCTGTTACTCGCACGCCGACGAGTGGACTTGTGCAGGCTGCAGCATTATCAACGAGATCATCGGGGTTAATGGTAAGGGTGCTCGTTATATCTGAATGTTCTGCTTGTAGCGAATACGAAGTTACTGCAGCCGATGACGGTGTATATGTAGGGGCAGACCAGCATGTATCGAAGTAACGGTTGCCTGCAGAAGCTGTGAGCGCTGTGGGTTCATTGGGTTGACCAGCAGTAACCACAAACGCCGAAGTGGTATCGCCGACTCCTTGCGCATTTGCTGCAGCAACCGATACCGAGTATCGCGTGTCATCGGTCAGTGTTGTGTCGGGAAGCGTTGAATCAATTGAATTACTCACTGATGTAATGGTGCAGGTACGGGCCGAGGTGAGACATGAGGACGTGCCGGTGACTGCGCCAGCACCTGTTGTGTACTCACTCGTAATTCCCATTGGGTCAACCACGGTGATTGCGTAGTACGTAATGGGGGAGCCACCGGTGTCGGGTGCGAGCCATTCAATATAAATGGAGCCTGGTCGTATTGCGGAAATGGTGGGAACACCTGGAACAGTTGCAGGAGTACCTGTTGCTGTTGCGGCCGACGATGACCCTTCATCGTTAGTTGCGATCACTTGAATGTTGTAGGTCGTGCCGTTGGCAAGGCCAACGAGTGTGGCCGTCGTTTCAGTTGCCCCAACGCTTTGTGTTGCGATGGTCACTCCACTCAGTGTGGCGGTTGCCGTATAGCCCGTAATGGCATTGCCCCCATTAGATGTGGGTGCAGAAAATGAAATTGCGAGGCTCGCATTTCCCGACTCAACTGCAATGTTCTCGGGTGCCCCAGGAACCGTGCGAGGTATTGCCGTCACGGTGTTGCTGTAAGTTCCCGTGCCATTTGACGATGTAGAGGCAACAGATACTGTGTATTGAGAGCCATTTGTTAAGCCGGTAAGAGTCTTTGCACACACACCTGCAGTGCAAAGTGATGTGTTCGCAGTTGTTGTTGAAGTAGTTACTCCAAGCACAAACTTCACTGAGTATTCGGTAATGGTGATGCCGGTGGCATTCGAAACACTTGGCCACTGAAGAGTGACCGACCCGGAACTGAGATCACTAATACTGAGGCTGGTTGGTGCGGGCAAGCGACCAGCCATCACGGTTGTGCGAATCGACTCTGAGCCAGCTGCCGCAATGGCATTTGATTGACTGGAATTGTCTTGTGACGCAACCACGCCGATGTCGTAGAGTGTGCCATCGGTGAGGCCAGCAAGAGTGAGAGACCTAGTGCTCGACAACGAGCTGAAACTCGTTGCCACAACAGAATCTGTTCCGCGGGAATACGCCCGTGCAACATAGGAAGTGATAGGCGCGCCGCCGTCGCTCTCGGGTGCAGTCCAAGTGACAACGATGTCGCTAGTTCCTTCCGCGTGGGCATCGGAAATGAGAGGCGCAGACGGGCGGCCGGGTACAACTGCTGTGACGGTGACTGCGTCACTTGTGCCAGCCGTATTCGTTGCGCTGATGGAAACGTCATATGAAGAACCAACTACAAGGCCAGAAGTAATGAGTGCGGTGGTGTCGGAACTTGCCAAAGTTGCTGTTGCACGTTGTGTTGTGGTTCCCGAATCGACTACCACAACGTTGTAGCGGTTGATACTGGCTCCACCGTTGTCGCTCGGCGCAGCAAATGTCAGCCTGATACCGTTCGATGTTGGCTCTGCTTGAACAGAGCGCGGCACTGAAGGCGCTCCGATGGGCGTGACGCTGACGGAAGAACTCTCTGGGCTAGTGCCAACGGTGTTGAGTGCTTCTACGGTCACGCTATGAGCAGTTGCATTGATGATGTCGTAGGTGGGCCCCGTGAGGGTAAGTGAGGTTGCAGTTGCTGGGGTGCCAACGCGTGCCACAACAATACCTGCGCGCCGAACGACCACGTTGTATGACACCAAATCATTTGGGGAAGTGGGGGCCTGCCAAGTAACCGTGATTAATTTTGAAGCATTGGACGATGCACTCACTGATGTCGGGGCAGATGGTGGTGTTGGGGCGGTGTAGAAACCAAATGCTGCAGACCATATTCCACCAGCTACCACTGCATCAACGTCGCTCATTGCTGTTGTATTGCTAGTGAGTGCCTGTACTGGGCTTGTAGAGAATGCCGTGACTCCACTAGTTGCAGCGGCCCAATCGGAGCGGCCAATTTGCCCATATGTATTCGCACCCCATGTGACAACTGTTCCGGAGGTGAGAATGCCAACACCGCTATTGCGATAAGAGGAAGCAGTAGCCGTGCCGCCAAGGCCTGCAATGTCGATGTAACTAAAGGTGTGCCCACTTGCCACTGAAGTGGGTGTGAGAAGACTGGCGGTAGACCCTGAGGCCAAGACCCCGCGCGCAGCACTGCCCCAACCAACGAGAGTGCCATCGGAACACCGAATGAGAGTGGAGTCGCCTTGGGCCACAATTTGAGCTGCTGCTTTTCCCGTTGGCAAGGAAGGTGTTGCAAAGTAGGCCGCTGTATCAGTAGTTCCCGCACCAAGTTGCCCGAAGTTGTTGTAACCCCACGTCATGAAAGTGCCATTCGCTCTTAGGGCAACAGTGTGTAGGTAGCCAGCAGAAATGGCAATGATGTCACTCACTGTTGCAGGTGAAGCAGGAATGGTCATGTCCTTTACTTCGGAAAAAGTGAGGAGCGGATTCGTTGCCACAGTGGGAACTGCTCGGCGAGATGAGTTAGCTCCCCAACCATATGCGGTGCCACCCGTTCCGTTAGCTCCAATGTCGACATACAAACTGAACTGGTAACCGGCAGCGATGCGCGGGTTCGCTAAGTTGTTTTTAATAGCAATGGGATACGCATAGTCGGTTTGTGTACCAACAGTCAGTTGTCTGCTCGAACCATCACCCCATCCATAAATCGTTGAGGCTCCAGAAAAAGCAACAGCGATGA
>JAURNB010000008.1 GCA_030830415.1 Acidimicrobiales bacterium
CGAAATTTGGCGCAACGTATTGTCGCTGCTCACCGAAGCGCAAAGCGATGGCGTACCCATTGTTGCGCAAGTTGCTGGGCGCACCATTGGTGTACTCATGTGCTTAGAAGGAAGCGCTCACCCACTTCTTTTTCATCCTGCTTACAACGAAGTAGCACACCTTCCTCTTGCAGAACGCTGCAAGGCGCTCCAAGAGCCACAGTTGCGTGAACGCATTATCAATGAAATGCCAAATGATGGCGGGCTTTTTCAAAAAGTAATTCTCGATAATGCCTCACACATGTTCCCTGTCATGTCGGCAAACATCGACTACGAGCCACTCCCCTCAGCCAGTGCAACTGCAATCGCAATGAACGCAAATAAAAAGGTGATGGAAATACTTCTTGACCAACTCGTTGCAAATGAAGGTCACGGTCTCATCTATATGCCGTTCTTTAACTACGCATACGGCGATTTGTCGTTCAACTATGAGGCACATCAGCATCCAGGTACCCGCATGGGCCTCAGCGATGCTGGCGCACACTGCGGAGCAATATGCGATGGAGGAACACCCACGTTCATGCTCACCCACTGGGTGCGCGACCGCACCCGTGGTGGGAAACTCCCACTAGAGCACGTCGTGCACCGCCAAACTCAGCAAACAGCGGCGCTATATGGGCTCACCGACCGCGGGCATATTGCTCCGGGAAAACGTGCAGACATCAACATCATCAATTTTGAGAAGTTGAATTTCACCATGCCGTACATGGCTTACGATTTACCTGCACAAGGTCGACGCTTAGTTCAACAAGCAATTGGTTACGACGCAACATTCGTTGCCGGAACACAAATTGTCGATTCCGATCACTTCACTGGAGCACTTCCTGGGAACTTAGTTCGCGGACCACGTTAAGCAAGTACGGTAGGAGCATGGCTAAATGGCGACATGCTCTTGCAATTGGTATTGGTGTTCTTGGAGCAATCGTTGCTGTTGTGTCTGGAGGCGACCCTGCAGCGCTCAGCATTGCTCTTGGTGGCGGGCTGAGCACCGGTCTTGGCTATTGGATTGGCGCTTTGCTCCATCGCCGACGCGACTCTTGAAAAACTAAACGTCCAGCCACAACAATGAGCAAGGTGGCGAACAAAGCATTCGACAACGATTCAGAGAGTCGTGAAGAAATCCAGCCACCTGCAATCGCCGATAAAATACCGCCGACTCCCACAATGACTGCGGCACGGATATCGACATTGCTGGCAGATCTGTTGCGTAACGTACCCGTTATTGCCGTAGGGATAATGACTGCTAACGACGTGCCTTTCGCAATGACGTTGGGCAAGCCAAGCAACACCATCATCGCAGGGATCATGATGACTCCTCCCCCTACTCCTAGCAAACCTGCCAACACTCCAGTAGCAACGCCCACAGCTATCAGCACAATACAAATGAGAAGAGTTAATTGGTCACGTCCGGAACCAGAGGTACTCCAATACAAACGCACGGCTGAAATGATGAGTACTGCAGCAAAACCCATACTTAAAACTTCATGCTTCACGGTCTTTAAAAGTTTTGTCCCGAGCAAGGCTCCCGCTACTGCTCCAATTGCCAAAAACAATGCAACAGGCCAATCAACATGATCATGGGCCCAATAGGTCACCAAGCTTGAAATGGAAATAGGAAGCACCGCTGCAAGCGATGTTCCATGCGCACGACGTTGATCCATTTTCGCGAAAAAAACCAACCCAGGCACAATAAGAATTCCGCCGCCCACGCCGAAGATGCCCGATAAAAGGCCAGCAGCAAGCCCCACAAGGATAATGACCCCAAATTTTCCTTGCTCGGTTGCCTTTTCTACGGGTGAATTCACTTCCAAACGCTCGCGAATAGCTCTGGATATTCCTTGATGTGCTTCACATTGAGAGGTCGGGGCAAGCTCACGATGGCAAGGCCCACTCCTGCATCTTCATAGGCAAGAGCTCGCTCAATTGCTTCGGCTTCACTCATGCGATCTACCCAGAGTTGAGTAGAAATACGAATGGTAGAGATATCACGACCAATTTCGTCGCAACATTCCTTGAGTCGAGCAACTGACTTCTTCAAATCACCGAGCGGATCTTCGCTGTTGCCTGGGAAGTTCCAGTGGTCTGCATACTGCGCAACAAGAGGCAACGTGCGTTTCATACCGCCACCACCAATGAGTACGGGTGGCATCGGTTGTTGAATGGGTTTCGGTTCACAATACGCATCGGTGAGAGTGAAATATTTTCCATTGAAAGAACTCTGCTTCTGCGTGAGCATCAATTTGATGACTTCAAGACCTTCCGCAAAACGATCGAATCGTTCCGTCATCGTTCCGAGTTCAATTCCGTAAGCGTTGCACTCATCTTCGTTCCATGCCGCACCAACACCGAACTCCAATCGTCCGCCGCTTGTGTGGTCGAGTGTTGCTGCCATATTTGCCAACACTGCTGGGTGGCGATACACCATGCCCGTTACCATCACTCCGCCACGCAACCGCTTTGTGGCTTGCAGTAATGCGGTGAGGGTAATCCAACCTTCCATGCATGGGCCGGAACGATCGCCTGTAAAAATAGGTTCGAAATGGTCAAAGGTCCAGCCGCTTTCCCAAAAAGGAATGGCGTCAGCCGCGGTCCATATGTCGAGCATTTCCTGCCAGGTGCAGACCTGTGGTGCTGTTGCAAATGCAAACTTCATTTTTCCTCCATCTCGCTTCGTTCACCTTATGCGACCAGTTCGTACTGCGCAGAACTACTCTGACTCCATGGCCGATGACACTTCTGCTCTGCATCAAAAGATTCGCGCCATTTTGGAACGGGCAAATCACCCCAATACCCCACAAGCTGAAGCAGAAACAGCGCTTGCGCTGGCATTTCGCCTCATGCAAAAACACAATATTTCGGAATCGGATTTCATTTCCGATAAAGCAGACACCTGTCATCGCTCCATTACATCTCAACAATTTGTACTTACAGGCCCATACCGCGTGCGCCGCGGGGCACTTCTTCACGTCATTTCACTTGCAGTGAACTGCGCTTCGTACCGCGACATGATGGATACCGCACCAAACACGGTCACCATGGTTGCATTTGGCTCTCCACATGATCTGTATTCACTGGAAATTCTCTTTACAACAGCCGAGTTACTTGCATTGCGCACCATGCCACAAGGCGATCGCCGCTTTCGCACCTCGTGGTGGCAAGGTTTCACCGTCGGTGTCGATAAAAAACTCAAACAAGAAAACTCGTCACTCATTCGAGAAGCCCCAGGTGCCGGACTTGTTTTAGTAGAGCAAGCGAAACGTGCCGACGCAGAAATGCGACTGGCTACTCCCCATTTACGCAGTTCTTCCACCACTTACTCTTCCGATCGTGATGCATTTTCCGCAGGCAGATCTGCAGGGTCACAGTTCAGCAGTTCAAAAAATCGGCTCCACTCATTGCCCCGCGCACTCGGAAGAGGGAAATCCTCCTCATGAGCGACCCCACTGAAGTTGCACTCACCTATGAGGTCGAGCAGAAATTTGCCGAGGCGATGCCGACACGCACTCTTTTGATGTCAGAAGCAAGCACATGGCTGCGTGATATTTGCGAGCAAGAAGACCTTGATGTTCCGCATTTAGATTCTCATGCTCTCCCGCAACGCATAGAGGCGGTCGCCATAGCGGAAACATGGTGCATCTTGGTGAACGGAGTTGCCCCTACTCAACACACCATATTGCATGAGCTTGCACATCTCTCATGCGCAAACAAGGGTCACGGAAAAGAGTTCCGCACACAGCTCGTTTCCTATATCCGCCGCTACATCTCACTAGAGCACGCTGCGCTTCTACATTCTCTTTTTGTCAACGCCCAACTAAGTGTTGAGCCGTTTTCCGCCACTCGCTAATCGAGTTCGCTGCCCACAACACTCACAAAGCTCACGCATGCTCCTGGGGCACCGCCCAAGTTATGTGTGAGTGCTTTTGTTTTCACAGAGTCTTTCTGGCCCACTCCAGGAATTTGACGTGCACCTGCTTCACCACGCAATTGGGTCCAGCACTCAAAAAGCATGCGTAAGCCCGATGCGCCAATGGGGTGCCCAAATGACTTCAAACCGCCGTCAGGGTTCACCGGAAATTCGCCGTCGAGGTCGTAGGTTCCGGCAAGCACTTCTTTCCATGCCGTTCCCCGCTCGGCGAAACCGAGGTCTTCCATCAAGACCAGTTCAGTGGGCGTAAAGCAGTCGTGCACTTCAGCCATAGCCAACTCTGCACGCGGGTCGGTAATTCCAGCCTGCTTATAGGCATCGTTGGCGCTGTGCACCACTTCATCAAATGTGGTGTAGTCATATGAAGGGTCAATAGGGCCAGCGGCTGGCCCCGCTACGAACGACAGCGCCTTTACATAGATGGGACGATCGGTGTATTTGTGAGCATCTTCAACGCGCACGATGATTGCTGCTGCAGAACCATCGCTTACGCCGCTGCAATCGAAAATACCCAACTGGCCAGCAATCAGTGGAGAAGCAGCAATGGTTTCTTTCGACACTTCTTTTTTGAACTGTGCACGTGAGTTCAAGGCACCATTGCGGTGGTTCTTCCATGCAATGCGCGTGAGTACGTCTTTCAATTCCGCTTCATCTACTCCGTATTTGTTGGCATATGCCGGTGCCAACAATGAAAAGCTTGCTGGAGCGGTAACGGTTGCCTGAGTGCCGTCACTTGCTGGTGCGCTGACGACCAAACCGGAATAACCAGAGTCTTTGAGCTTCTCTACGCCAATCGCCATCACCACGTCATACGCGCCAGACGCAACGGCATAACACGCGTTACGAAATGCTTCGCTACCAGTTGCGCAATAGTTTTCCACGTGCGTCACTGGCTTGTGTTGAATTTTCAATGGCCGGCTCAGCGTGAGCCCCGACAAACCAGAGCCCATTGTTCCTAACCAAAATGCATCAACATCGTCGAGGGCAATACCTGCACTAGCTAAAGCAGCACTCGATGAATCGATGAGCAGGTCGTCGGTGCTCTTGTTCCAATGCTCACCAAAGTTGGTGCAACCCATTCCGATAATTGCCACTTTGTCGCGAATTCCATGACTTGCCATTATTCCCCCGGTTTATTTCATGCCTGTGCGAACAGGCTTTGCTTTCCAAAAATAGTTATGAATTCCATCTTGCGTATAGAGCTTGCGAAACGACATTTCCACCCGGTCGCCAATTTTCACGCTTGCCGGGTCGACGTCGGTGAGTTCACATTGAAAACGTCCACCACCATCGAAGTCGATGACAGCTGCAACCACTGGAGGGCTCATGCTGAAAGCTAAGTGGTCGACTGTGTAAGTGGCAATGGTTGCGCGAATGTCTGCCATCCGCACCATTTCCATTTTGTCAATGCTGCCCGACTGCAAACTGACGCGCGCTGGTGGCAAATAAATGAAACCGCTTTCATCACGGCTTCCGTAAAGGCCATATTTCCATGCAGCCGTGCGCAAGCTTGGTGGGCCAGCGGGGCGATCGGGCTCTGGGCGACGAGGTGGCTCACGATGCAAGAAGCCACGCCAGGTAAGAAACTGTGCGTACGACAAGTCGTTACGGCCGGCAGCAATTTGAGCTTGCACAGTGAGCGAGGGGTCTTGTTGCTTTTGATGAGCACTCAATGCTTCGGTAGTGCGCAACAAGATGACGTTAACCCCATCGGCCAACACCACAATGGCGATGACCTCATTTGGCTGAGCAGTATCGAGAACATTGGCCAGCATGACACCCCAATGTGCAGTTCCAG
>JAURNB010000050.1 GCA_030830415.1 Acidimicrobiales bacterium
GGGAAGGTCATCCGCTGCGCAAAGATTTTTCGGTTGGTCGCATCCCTGTGCAATTCAAAGGTGCTCCATCATGACAAGCAATCTCATTACGGCAACGCCGGCAGTAACAGGCGAAGGCCCACAAGAAATGCGTTCACGCAGTGAACTCACTGCAAAAGAAGTATTGCGTGAAGTTGGTTCTGTACTGCGGATGAGCGAAAAAGACGCTGCAGAGCTCACGAGCAGTCCTGTTGAAAATGACGAAGAGCAAACCATGATCATCAATATGGGGCCACAGCATCCAAGTACGCATGGTGTGTTGCGCTTGATGTTGGAACTCCAGGGTGAAAAAGTTCTTCGTTGCAAACCCATCATTGGTTATTTGCACACCGGTATGGAAAAGCAGGGTGAAGAACTCACGTACATGCAAGGTGGCACCAACGTCACTCGTATGGACTATGCCTCGCCATTGAATAACGAGTTGGTGTTCTCACTCGCTGTAGAAAAACTCTTGGGAATAGATGGCGATATCCCAGAACGTGCAACGTGGATGCGCATGTTGTTGTCTGAACTCAATCGCATGAGTAGTCACCTTCTCTTCATGGCAACAAACGGCATGGACATGGGTGCTGTTTCCATGATGATTTACGGGTGGCGTGAACGCGAAGAAGTGTTGCGGTTTTTCCAAAAGGTAACCGGTCTGCGCATGAACCATAACTTCATTCGTCCTGGTGGACTCGCAGCAGACCTCCCTGCCGGCTGGCGCGATGATGTGCTTGCCATCTTGGAAGGCCTGCCAGCACGTTTGGCAGAGTACGACGTCCTCATGACCAACCAACCCATTTGGCGCGAGCGTCTTCAAGGTGTGGGTGTGATCACTGCAGAAGAAGCAGTTGCTCTTGGTACATCAGGTCCTATCTTGCGCTCCGCTGGTATTGCCTGGGACCTTCGTCGCGACCTTCCCTATTTGAAGTATGACGAAGTGGAATTCGATGTCATCGTCGGTTCATACGGTGATGCCTTCGACCGTTACGCAATTCGCCTCAACGAAATTCGTGAGTCGATGAAAATTGTGTATCAAATTCTCGACAAGATGCCATCGGGTGACTATCGCATTCAAGATAAAAAAGTAACACCACCGCCACGAGCTCGTATTGACGAGTCAATGGAAGCTCTCATCCACCACTTCAAAATTTTCACCGAAGGTTTCAAAGTGCCTGAAGGCGAAGTGTATGTGGGCATAGAAAGCCCACGTGGTGAAATCGGTTGCTTCATCGTGAGCGATGGTTCGCCGAAGCCTTATCGCATTCACATGCGTGCACCGTCATTTGTCAACATTCAAGCTTTGCCACACATGATGCGCGATGGCCTCATTGCCGACGCCGTGGCCGTCATTTCCTCCGTAGACCCAGTGTTGGGAGAAGTCGACCGATGAGCCGCCTCACTGATGCGAATATTGCAATCGCATACGAAATCATTGGGCGTTATCCACGTCCAAAATCTGCACTCATTCCCATTTTGCATCTCGCACAAGAACAAGATGGATATGTTGCGCAAGATGCGATGAAGCACATTGCTGAACTTGTAGGAGTTACACCTGCAGAAGTTTTTGGTACCGCATCGTTCTACGAAATGTTCAAATTTGAACCAGTAGGGAAGTATCTCCTCAATATCTGCGGCACCATGTCGTGCGCGCTGATGGGTGCTGAGGAACTCATGCATCATGCCGAGAAGCGCCTGGGTATTAAGGCAGGAAGCACTACACCCGATGGCCTCATTACTTTGGAACATGCTGAATGCCAAGCAGCATGCACCGAGGCTCCTTGCTTGCAGGTGAACTATCGGTACCGATTCAAAATGACTCCTGCAGAACTCGACACGCTCATCGACGATCTTGCAGCAGGAAAACTCACCGACGAGATTCCCGCACACGGAGTTTTGGCAACAGTGCGTCAACGCATTCCTGCAGAACGTGGCGTAGGAGCAGTTGCTCCAGAAAAAGTAAATGAATCGCCTGAATGGCTAGACGGAAAGTCTGCATTATGACCAGTACCTATGCGCATGCTCCAGGTTTCGTGGCCGGTGATCGTCCGAAAATTGTTACCTCACGTTTTGAATTCTCCGACTCGTACACCATCGAGCGCTATTTGGCGACCAATGGGTATGCAGGTTTGAGAGCAGCACTGGCGCAACCTGCAACCAGTGTTCACGACGAAGTAAAGAATGCAACGGTTCTTGGCCGTGGCGGTGCCGGATTCCCTGCTGGTACAAAGTGGGGGCTTACTCCACAAGAAGTGTGGCCACGATATTTGGTAGTGAACGGCGATGAAAGCGAACCCGGTACCTACAAAGATCGTTTGCTCATGGAGCGCGACCCACACCAACTCATCGAGGGTTGCCTCATTGCTTGTTATGCAGCTGGGTTGTCACGTTGCTTTCTGTACATACGTGGCGAAATGGCTTTGGCGCAAGAGCGTGTAGCCACAGCACTCAACGAGGCTTATGCCGCAGGCTATGTAGGCAAAAATATTTTGGGAAGCAAATTTTCTGTCGACATCGTCTTGCACTGGGGTGCAGGTGCCTATGTAGTCGGTGAAGAAACTGCACTCATTGAAAGTCTTGAAGGCAATCGTGGCATGCCGCGATTGAAGCCACCATTTTTTCCAGCAGCCAATGGTCTGTATGGTCAGCCCACCATTGTGAACAACGTGGAAACGCTTGCCAACTTGCCATGGCTCTTGTGCAATGGTTCCGAGGCCTACACAGCAATTGGTACCAAAACATCACCGGGCACGCGCATGGTTGCAGTGTCTGGTCATGTGAAGCGTCCCGGTGTTTTTGAAATCATCAACGGTGTCACTACGTTTAGGGATCTCTTGTACGGAGAAGAATTCTGCGGTGGCATTCGTAACGACAATCAGTTGAAAGCTTTTGTTCCAGGCGGCGGATCCGCTCCATGGTTCACCCCCGACCAACTCGACTTGCCCTTCGAAGCAAGCCAAGTAGGGCCAGCAGGTTCCATGTTGGGTTCAGGCGCAATCATGGTGATGGATCACACCACCGATATCCCTGCTGCCGCATTAACTCTGACGCGTTTCTATGCACATGAATCATGTGGCAAATGCACCCCCTGTCGCGAAGGTGGAACTTGGCTCGAGCGCATTTTGACGCGTGTTGTTGAAGGTACTGGCACCGATGCCGACCTCGACCAACTCATCGAAGTGGGCAGCAGTATTTGCCCTGGAGATTTCCCGCACGCTTCAAATGCCGACCTTGGCCTTGCTGCGGTTCCATTCCCATACAAGATGACCACCATTTGTTTTGTGGGTCCATCGGCGTATGCACCCGTTCACTCTGCACTTACTTTGTTCCGCAGCGAGTTTGAAGCACGCGTCACCACGCGTAAGCGGATTCCGGTCACTGCAGTAGCAAACAGCACAACAGGACACGCATCATGAGCACCACAGAATCAACGCCTGACCAAGTGGAAACTGAAGTCGTTATTGACCCCAATGCAGTGAGCCTGACCATCAACGGCAAAACGGTTGCTGCACGAAAAGGCGAACTCATCATTGCTGCAGCCGATCGCACCAGTGATTTCATTCCACGTTTTTGCTACCACCCGCGCATGAAGCCAGTGGGCATGTGTCGCCAGTGTTTAGTAGAAGTGGAAGGTCCTCGTGGGCCGATGATGGTTGTTTCTTGTATGACACCTGTTGCCGAAGGGCAAGTAGTGCATACCGAAACAGAGCAAGTGAAAAAAGCGCAAGAAGGTATTTTGGAACTTCTTCTCGCTAATCACCCACTCGATTGCCCCGTGTGCGACAAAGGTGGAGAGTGCCCTCTTCAAGATCAGGCGTTTTCTCATGGGCCAGGTGAGAGTCGTTATGTCGAAGAAAAACGGCACTACGAAAAGCCCATTCCCATTAGCGACTTAGTTTTTCTCGATCGTGAACGCTGCATTCTTTGTGATCGCTGCACGCGCTTCGCCAGTGAAGTTGCTGGTGACCCACTCATTTCATTTACCCATCGAGGAAACAACACACAGGTACTCACCTTCCCCGACGAACCTTTCGCTTCTTACTTCTCAGGAAACACTGTTCAAATTTGTCCGGTGGGCGCACTCACTGCAAAGCCATATCGCTTTAAGGCACGCCCGTGGGACCTTGAAGAAACTCAAAGTACGTGCACATCATGTTCAGTCGGATGCGCAACTGTTATTCAGTCAAGTCGCGACCAAGTTTTACGTTTTCAAGGTCACGATAACGATGAAGTCAACTGGGGCTGGTTATGTGACCGCGGTCGATTCAACTTTGAGTCCATCAACAGCGAAGATCGATTCACAACACCTCTCGTTAAGGAAAATGCCTCGCTTGTTCCTTCTTCGTGGTCAAAGGCTTTAGAAGTTGCTGCACGAACCATCCGCATGGCGGTGAGTTCCAAAGGTGCAAATAGTGTTGCCATTTTGGGCGGAGCTCGACTCGCTAACGAAGATGCGCGGGCGTGGGCGCTGCTGGCAAGCAATTTGGGCCTCACAATGCACGACGCGCAACTTGACGATGGTTTGTCAACAGAAGTTTTCCATTTGCCACAAGCAACAATCAATGATGCAACTGCTGCAACCACCGTCATCTTGCTGAGCCCAGATCTCAAAGAAGAGCTCCCCGTTCTGTATCTCCGGTTGCGAGATGCTGCAACAAAAAATCGCACGAGAATTATTGAGTTCACCACAAAAGCATCAGGACTCACTCGGTATGCATGGAAATCGGTCAACTATGAACCAGGTGCGCAGGTACCTGCGGTTACTGCTGCATTGAACGACTCTGAAATTGCGAGCCAGATGCGAAAGGGCAACGTCGTTGTTGTCTTAGGGCGTGCAAACCTTGCCGAGTCGAGTGATTTCACAGCACAGGCCTATAACGCCATAGCAGCGGCTTTCCCCGCAGTCACCGTCTTGCCAGTTCTTCGTCGTGGAAATATTCGTGGCGCAGCAGCCGCTGGACTTGTTTCAGAAAATAACGCTCGCAGTATTCTTACTGCAGCAAGTGAAGGGCACATCGAGTGCCTCATTTTGCTCGGGGCAGATCCGTTGTTCGATGTTCCCGATCTCGACCTCGCACGACGAGCATTAGCTGGTGCACAAAGTGTCATTGCCGTCGATACTTTCCCCACAGCGTCAACTTTGCGAGCAGATGTTGTGTTGCCCGCAGCTGCCTATGCAGAACGCGGTGGAACTACAACAAACCTTGAAGGTCGCGTGCTCCCTCTGAGTCAAAAAATCACTGCGCGCGGAACCTCACGTCCCGATTGGATGATTGCAACGGAATTGGCCGAACAACTTGGTGCCGATATTGGTGTGGAATCAATCGATGACCTCACGGCAATAGAAGTGCCGGTACAAGCTCTGCAAATGCTGTCGGCGGCGGGAAGCTCTGCTCCGGAACGCAATTCGTACGATCTGCGCCTCGTTATATCGCGCAAGATGTACGACAATGCAGTGAGCACAGTAACGAGTCCGTCACTCGCTCA
>JAURNB010000051.1 GCA_030830415.1 Acidimicrobiales bacterium
ACGGCGATTTTGGCTACAACACCACGCAGTCGGTGTGGGCCTTTGAAAAACTGGTCTTGAAAACGCCGCGCAAAAAAGTAACAGGTTCCATCACGCCAGAGTCGTGGCAGTTGATGCAACAAGACAACCTCATTGTTCCGCGTCGCCCGCAGGCTCCTACCGAATCACACGTTGAGATCTACCTTCCCGAGCAAGTGCTGGTGGTGTTCAAAAAAGGAAAGCCCATTTTGGTTACACACATTTCCACGGGCACCGGAGAAGACTGGTGTGAAGAAGTAACCATCGACCCAGGCGAGCAAGGCAACCCTGGTACCGAGCCACTCAAAAAAGGTATTTGTGGAAATGCAGTAACGCCTGGAGGGTTTTATTACTTCTACAACCGCAAGTCGGGAACGCGTCAAAGCAAACTTGGCACAATGTGGAACCCGGTGTATTTCAACGGCGGCATCGCAGTACATGGTGCTGCACAAGTGCCCAATGCACCTGCCTCTCACGGATGCGTGCGCATCCCCATGCATGTGTCTGAGTATTTTCAAACACTCGTGGCCTATGGAGACCGGGTCTATGTATTTGACGGTGTGAAAGAACCAGAACAATACGGTGCACCGGTTCCTCCTGCCGACAAACCCGATCCGAACTACACCACCACCACAAGTTCAACATCGACAACGTCAACTGTTGTGAAAACAACAACCACTGTGAAGCAAAAAACCACCACCACGCTTCCAGCACCTGTGCCTACGGCAACAACGTCTACCGTTGCTCAAGTGCCAGCAAGTTCGCTGCCCTGAAATGTGAGGAACAATGCAACGAGTGCCCTACGACGAATTCTCACTATTTCACGAGAACATCGCTGAGTATTCCTTAACAGCATCTGCGCGGCCGCAGGTGCAGCGTATTGCTCATCAACTTGGCGATGGTCGAACGGTAAGCGCGTTGAAGTGGGGAAGTGCAGAACCGCAGATGGTTTTCGTTCACGGCGGGTCACAAAATGCGCACACGTGGGACACAGTTCTTCTCGATCTTGGTGTGCCAGCACTTGCCATCGACCTGCCCGGCCACGGCCACTCGTCGTGGCGAGACGATGCCATGTATTCACCGCACTCCATGGCAGTCGATATTGCCGAGGTCGTTGCGTTGCATGCGGCTTCGGCGAAAATAGTGGTGGGAATGTCGCTGGGAGGTCTCACCTCATTAGCTCTTGCTGGCCATGCGCCACACTTGGTGCAAGAACTCGTGCTTGTCGATATCACCCCAGGTGTGAATGGCGATAAGGCCAAAGCAATTCTCGATTTTGTTAATGGTCCGCAAGCCTTTGCCTCATTTGACGACCTGCTCAAGCGAACTATTGAGCACAACCCCACTCGCACTATCGAGTCGTTGCGTCGCGGCATTTTGCATAATGCCAAACAACTCGATGATGGCTCGTGGCAGTGGCGCTACGACCGCCGAAGCCATATTCGCAGTGAAAACTCAGAGCCCATCTCGGGTGATGCGCTGGGTAAATTGTGGGACCTCATTGGCGCGTTGAACTGCCCGCTCACATTATTGCGAGGAGGAACCTCGCCCGTGGTTGACGATGCCGATGTTGCCGAGTTGAAGCGGCGCCAGGGCCGTGCCGACGTGCTGGTCATCGATGGGGCTGGCCACAGCATTCAGGGTGACAAGCCCCGCGAGCTGGCTGCCTTCCTTGCCACAAAAAGCGTTTAGCGAGGCAAGTTTTGGTGCCGAGGCGGCAATTTCGTTCGCCGCTCACCGTTCGACCACCTTGGTGAGACCCTTTTTCTGATAGGAAAGCAGGGCAATATTTTTTTTGAAGACTATTGAGAAACCCACATCCCGTTTTCGGATTTGTAAAGGCATACGAGACCCTATGGCAACAACTAACCGTCCCGATTCACCAGATCGTGAAACCCTCGTACAGATGTACGAGATCCAAAACAAGATCAAAACCACCGATGAGCGTTTCCGCTCGATGTTGACGAGTGGTCAAATCCAATTGATCTATTACTCGCCACGCGGACAAGAGTGCATTAGCGCCGGTTATGCCGTGCACCTTCGTCCAGATGACTATGTGGTCACCATTTATCGCGGTCTTCACGACCACCTTGCAAAGGGTGTACCAATGCGTGAACTCTGGGCAGAGTTCCTTGGCCGTTCCACCGGAACGTGCAAGGGCAAGGGTGGCCCAATGCACATCACGCACCCCGATTCGGGCTTGGTAGTAACCACCGGCATCGTGGGTTCAGGTATTCCTATTGCCAACGGTTTCGGACTCGCAGCCCAGCTTGCAGGAACCGACCAGGTCACTGTTGTGAACTTCGGTGATGGTGCATCAAACATTGGTGCTTTCCACGAAGGCATGAACATGGCCGCCGTATGGAAATTGCCTGTGGTTTTTGTTTGCCAGAACAACCTTTATGGCGAGCACACACCAATGTCGATGTCGACAGGTGTCGAGTACATCTCAGAGCGTGGTGCCGCATACGGAATGCCTGCAGTAACAGTGAACGGTAACGATCCTGTTGCAATGTGGCATGCCGCTGGCGAAGCAATTGCACGCGCTCGTGCAGGTGAGGGTCCAACTCTCATTGAAGCTCGTACGTATCGTTTCTACGGCCACCTCATGGGTGATGCCATGGAATACATGCCAAAAGAAGAGCGCAAGGCTGCAATGGCTGCCGACCCAGTGCCAGCCTTCCGTGCCTGGTTGTTGGAAAACGGCCACGCAACAGAAGCACAGCTTGCAGAAATCGAAGACAAGATCGTTGCCATGGTGGACGATGCAGTGGAATTCGCAATGAATAGCCCTGAACCATCACTCGACGAGTTGTACACAGACGTTTACGAAGAAATCATTAAGTGAGAGACAACCATGACCACTACTGAACCCCGCATTATTCCTATGGGCCTCGCGCTCAACGAAGCTATGGACATCGCAATGGGTCTCGACGAGAAAGTTTTCTTGTTGGGCGAAGACATTGCCGAACCATCTGGTGGCGTGTACAAAATCACCAAGGGCCTCTCCACAAAATACGGAACACACCGTGTGCGTAAGACCCCTATTTCTGAAGCTGCCATCATTGGCGCTGCAGTAGGTGCTGCTATCGCTGGTTACAAGCCAGTTGCTGAAATCATGATCATGGACTTCATCGCCGTGTGTCTCGACCAAATCACCAACCATGCAGCGAAAATTCGCTACATGTCGGGTGGCCAGACCACTGTTCCGATGGTCATTCGCACCAGCGCTGGCGCAGGCCGTCAGTTCGGCGCACAGCACTCAGAAATGCTTGAAGCATGGGCTGTGCATACGCCAGGGCTCAAGGTTGTTGTTCCTTCGAACCCAGCCGATGCAAAGGGCTTGCTCATCAGCTCCATCTTCGATCCAGACCCAGTGCTCTTTGTTGAGCCAATGCTCATGTACTGGGATCCTCAGTACGCATGTGACGTTCCTGTGGGCGACAATCGCATTCCACTTGGCAAGGCCAACATTGTGCGTGAAGGAAAAGACGTCACCGTCATTTCTTACGGCAAGCAAGTACACGACGCTGTGAAAGCAGCCGACATTCTTGCTGGCGAAGGCGTGTCTGTTGAAGTGATCGACCTGCGCACTCTTGTTCCACTCGATGAGGCAACAGTTCTCGCATCGGTATCAAAAACCAAGCGCGCAGTTGTTGTTCACGAAGCAGTCACCCGCTGTGGTTTTGGTGCTGAATTGTCGAGCCGTATTCACGAAGAACTGTTTGGCACTCTTGCCGCGCCAGTTGCTCGTGTTGGTGGCCAGAACACTCCGGTGCCATACGCAAAGAACTTGGAAACAGCATTTGTTCCACAGGTTGCCGACATCGTTGCGGCAATCAAATCACTCAATAAATAAAGGTTTTTACTTCTCGCCAATGAGGCGAGTGAGTTCTTTCACCTCAAATTTTTGAGCAGAGGCCATGACCTTGGCAAGAGCAGTGACTTCACTGTTTTTGCCATGCATGCCCGCATGTTCTGCCATGTGAATTCCGCCGTTGTGGTGGGCAATCATGAGTTGTGCGAAAAGAGTGTCTACTTCTTTGCCGCGAGTATTGCGTAGTTGCTGTAACTGCGCATCGGTGGCATAGCCCGGCATTTGAGCGAGGGGGAGTGGCTCATTCATCCACCCCATGACCTGGTCTGTTTCATTTGTTTCCGATGCTTTGAATTGACGCAGCAACTGCACCATGCGACCCGACTCAGACGATTGAGCGATGATGATTTCTCGCGCAATGAGTCGCAATATGCCGCGCGAGGCAAGACCGTCGGGGGTGCCTGCGCTCGAGGCATCGATGTAGACGAGGCTCATCACCACTGCTTGTTCGTGGTGAACGCGCATATCTTGCAAAAAGCCAATGTCGGATCCGTTGTGTGCTCCGCGCCCCCGAGACTCGCCCACGGTGAAGGCAACGGCCCCGGAGAGCACGATGCCCGCCACCACGAGCAGGATGATATTGAGTGGGTTCATCCACCATGGGAGGGGCTGGGGGTCAGAATTTTGGGTCTCTGGGGCTGGGGAAGAATCCATAATTCGCAGTGTGCCACGAAAATCCGATAGAACAAGAGCCATGTCTACCCCCATCAGCATTCCTAAGCTCGGCGTTTCCATGACCGAAGGCACACTCGTTGAATGGCTCGTCGCCGACGGCGACGCCGTCACCCCTGGCGATGTGTTGTACCGCATTGAAACCGACAAAGTTGAAAATGAAATTGAAGCTCCAGTAGCCGGTGTTGTTCACATCACTGGTGAAGAGGGTGAAACCTACGAAGTAGGCACCCAAATCGGCACCATCGACTAAACATCACAAGAAAAGAGTCATCTCATGGAGATCTCAGGTAAGCACGCTCTCGTTACTGGCGCCGGCGCAGGTATTGGCCGCGCAACAGTCATTGCGCTTGTCCAAAAAGGCGCCAAAGTGGTTGCTGCCGATATCAACGAAGATGGCTTGAAAGAAACCGCAGCACTTGCACAACAAGCAGTGTCTGGTGCCAACGTGGTCACGGTGAAGGCAGATGTTTCTACCGCTGCTGGTGTTCGCGCCATGTTTGCTTCTGCAACGGCAGCTTTTGGTGGTCTCGACATTGTGCACAACAATGCGGGTCTCATTTGTGGTGAACCGCTATGGCCTGAAGCATCGCTTGAAAAAATCTCTGCAGTCATTGCGGTGAACTTGGGTGGCGTTGCAATGGGCACTCAAGAAGCCATTAAGGCTTTGCGTGCACGTGGCGGCGGCGCCATTGTGAACACAGCCTCTGTAGCTGCATTGCAGGCCATGCCCACCGACCCTGTGTATTCCGCAACCAAAGTTGGTGTGGTGCGCATTGTGGAAAGTTGTGCTGGTTTTGCCGCTGAAGGAATTCGCGTCAATGCCGTTCTTCCTGGCATGGTCGACACCGACATGACCATGAAGCAAACCGGCGACGGTACGCGACCTGCTGCTTGGCTTGCGCCGGTCATCGCGTCAACCGTGATGCTGACTGCAGAAGATATAGCTGTTGCAGTTATTGCGCTCATTGAAGATGACACCGCCGTTGGCCAAGCAAAAATTGTTGGCAACGTCGGTCGCGACTACAAGTAACGAATTACTTGCGAGCGAGGCGTTGTGCCTCGCTGAACGCAACGTCTTTGTCGACGCGTGGTTCTGGTGGAAGTCCCAACACGCGCTCTCCAACAATGTTGCGCTGTACTTCGTCGCTACCACCGGCAATGCGGTAACCAGGCGCGCCCAAAATGTGTTCATTCCAGGCGTAGGTGCCCCATTCGCCGTTGTCGGCTACTAAACGCGTGCCAAGAATTTGTGAGATCACATTGCTGATACGTGTCATGTTTGCGGTCCACATCAACTTGCCAAGTGAACCTTCTGGGCCAGGTGTTTGCCCAGCGCGCAGGCCTGCTGCAGCACGGCGGTTGGTGAGTTGAGCAACTTTGTGCTGAATGTAAAGATCGGCAAGTGACTGACGAATGATGGGGTCATTTGCCACGCCAGCCCATTCGGCTGCTGCAATGACTTGCTTGTAGGTGCCGCCAGTGTGGCTGCTTGTTGAACCACTTGAGTGGTCACGTTCGAAGCCAAGACAGGTGAGTGCAACTTTCCAGCCGTCGCCGACGGGTCCGAGTCGCAGTGAGTCGGGAATGCGTACGTCGGTGAGGAACACCTCGTTGAAGTTTGCTCCACCGCTCATTTGCTTAATGGCACGCACTTCAACACCAGGAGCATTGAACGGCACCATAAATGCGGTCATGCCTTTGTGCTTTGGCACATCGAAATCGTGACGTGTGATGGCCAAACCCCATTCGGCAAAGCGAGCACCAGAGGTCCACACTTTTTGGCCATTCAAAATCCATTCATCGCCATCGCGCACAGCGCGGGTGGTGAGTGATGCAAGGTCAGAACCAGCACTTGGTTCGCTGAACAACTGGCATCCGCAAATCTCCATGCTCATGAGTGGCTTCACAAACATTTCTTTTTGCTCTGGTGTGCCAAATGCGCCAACGGTGGTGGCGATGAGACCCATTGAGGTAGGGGGAAGTTCGCCAGCACTAGGAATACGAAACTTTGATTCTTCAGTGGTGTACGCACGCACGTATGTGGCAGGAAGGCCGCGGCCACCCACGTCTTCTGGCCAGTTGATCATTGCGTAGCCAGCATCGAACTTTTTGCGCTGCCATGCCTTCACTGCATTGAGGCGCTCGAGCTCGTGCTCATCGGTGTAGTTGTGGAAGATGGCAACGTTGTCGGAGCCTTGGCCCCATTGCACTTCTTGCTCTTCGTCATCTGATTTGTCGGCTTCGGGTAGGGCCTCGGCATTTTGCTCGAGCCAAACACGGGCTTCTTTGCGGAACTGGTCGATATCAGGAAGGTCTGTCACGGTCTAGACGCTAGTAGTGCACCGTTTCCCATGCGACATCGAAGCCCAAACTTCATACCCGACCGTGAAACTCGTTGAGAAAAGGGTCACCTCGGTACACTTTGACGACGGTCCGCCGTGAAGTTCTGCCCTACAAACAATTGAGTGAGGTTTTTTGTGTCTACCCCAACCCTGACCGCTGGCTCGAAGGCCACAGTTCTCGTCGATCTTTTGCCACAGTCCAGCGTGCGCTCCCGTGCCATCACGCGCGACATCGTGCTGGTACTTGGTTTCGCGCTGCTCACTGCAGCTGCAGCACAGGTGCAGTTCTCACTTGGCTTTACGCCAGTGCCACTCACCGGCCAAACATTTGCCGTCTTGTTGTCGGGTGCCGCACTTGGCATGCGCCGCGGTATTGCTAGCCAAGCCGTGTACTGGGGCCTAGGTCTCACCGGGCTTCCTTTCTACGCAGGTGGCGACGGCGGTTGGCAGAACGGAACTGGTTCAACACTGGGTTACTTCGTTGGCTTCATTGTTGCTGCTGGTGTTGTTGGCAAACTTGCCGAGCGTCGTCACGACCGCGAAGTAGTTTCGTCACTTGCCGCAATGGCATTCGGCACGGTCATCATTTACGCCTTCGGTGCATTGTGGTTGGCTCACGACTTGAATATTCCCGTGGCGAATGGTGAAGCAAATGCCATTGCCTACGGTGTAACTCCCTTCTTGGTGGGCGACTTGTTGAAGATGGCACTTGCTGGTCTTCTCACACCACTTGCTTGGGCAACAGTTTCTTCAAAGGGTAAATAGTCATGGCAGTTGTGCTGCGTGAGTTTGCGGCGTCTCACCCAACAGATGTAGGTGTACGCGATGGGCGCACTGCGCTCACTTGGCCACAACTCAATACCTTGGTCAATAAAATCATCAATGCAATCAACGCAAGTGATCTTGGCCCCAGCCGTCGCGTTGCAGTGTTTGCTGAAAACAGTGTTGAAACTGCTCTTGCACATTTGTGCACACTGCATGCTGGCGGTTCAAGTGTTCCGGTGAACTTTCATTTGAATGCCGATGAAGTTGCCTACATTTTGAAAGACTCCGACACACGTTTGTTCTTCACGGGTCCTGAAAACCTCGAGCGTGCAATCAATGCTG
>JAURNB010000052.1 GCA_030830415.1 Acidimicrobiales bacterium
AGGTCGATACATTTCGCGACACTTCAAAGAATTGACCTGTTGTGTTTCCCGGTGAAGTAGGAGTGATGAATACCACTCCACCGCTTGGTCCGGTATCGCCGATGTTGCATTTAGCCGCTGTGCACGTACCACGCGCAGCATTAGATACCGGTGCCTGGGTCGGAATTTTAATTGTTGCAGGGGCTGTTGTCGTTGTGGTCGTCGTTGTAGATGAAGTCGAGGTTGAAGTTGAAGAAGATGATGTGGATGAGGATGAATTTGTTGCAGCTGCCACAATGGTCTTTACATAAGACGATTGCATATTCTTGATTGAAACGCCAGAACACCCGCTGCGGCCAGAATAATTTAAGCCCCAAACACTGACAGTTATTTTTTCATTAGCACGAGTTGTTGTGACCGACAAAGTCAAATCTTTTGAAACTTTGCTTGAGTCACTCGGACGCTCGTTGCTGTCATTCAGTGCGAAAAGCACTTCAAACGCCGGCGCATTTGCGGGCTTGGCCGGAACCTCGGCACTCAATGAAATTGTCACCCGCCCCGGCTCTGGAACAGAGACCATTTGCGTTATCGCTTTAGAGTCTTTTCCAAAAACAACTTTTCCAGAGGCCATCGTGCCCAGCGAGGGGTCACCATTCCCCTTGGCACACCCATCACCCACGGGAAGAGAAGTTGTATCAAGGGTCCAACCACCTAAGCCTTTAATAAACGCGCTGTTCACGAGAACTGGACTTCGATCAAGTGCCGCATTCTTCACTCTGCTGGAATCGTTTTCCTGCGATGAACAACCAGAAATGGCGACCAATGAAGAGATGGCGAATAGACCAATGACCTTGCGACGAGTTTTCATACTTCTCCCTAAGTTCTCAGGAAAATGTAAACGACTTTTACTTGAATTACCAGTCGGCAAACTTATGGAATCAGAACAATCACCACGCGGCGGTTTTTGTCTTGATCTGCCTCAGACTTTCCCCTGCTTGCTGGGTCGAGTGCCCCTACTGCCGCAATAGCAAATGGGCCTTTCGCACCACGTGACTTCAGTTCTTTCACCGCTGCAGCAGCACGAAGTTGTGACAACTTCACATTCTCTGGTGTATTCCCACTCAAGTTGCCCGAGTGACCCGCAATGAGCACAGAACCTGCTGCGTTGATGCGGCTCTTCAACTTGGCAAGACGAGCCAATGATGCATCTTTGAAGTTCGTGGTTCCCGAGTAGAAGTACAGCGGTGTCAAAACAGCTACTTCATTGCCCACCTTGAGGTCGGCAATGTCATCTTCGACCACCGTGGTGCGTAGGGTGCGCAACACCTTACGAGTCTTCACATTCACCACGTCTGCAATGCATTTTCCTTCATCTAAAAAGATGAGGTCATCATCATTTGGCAAACAGATGCTCGGGGTTTTACTCACCACATCCATCACCTTGTTCTGAGCAGAAGTCAACACAGTAATCGCTGAAGCTCCAGCAACTTCTTGCGGTGCTGTTGTGTACACCTTTGCATCGGTGACTGTTACTCCAGGAACTGCAGTTGCATAGTTGCCTACTGCAGCAGAACCGGTGGTTGCAGCGGCGCCTGGAGCAACCGTTGTAGGTGTTGTAGTGGTGCTAGATGATGAACCTGATGCAGCATCAGCAGCAAACGATGAGTCGATTGTTGCAACAAGTTCTGTTCCAGCGGTGACACCATTTCGTATTCTCCAACCATCTGGGTATCCAGTAGCAGCATTGCCACCTACAGAATAAGTGAGGTGATACGAAACACCCTTCACAAAAGGTGTGCTGACATATGTGGGCGGACCACTCATTGAGTTCACCCCACTTGCCATTGCCGGTACGAGTACCGTCATCTGGCCACCCGACACCGTAGGCAATGAAGCAAGAAATCTTTTCGGACCATAACTAGTAGTACCTGGGGCACCTGTTTGATTAGGCGCAAGTACGTGCGTGGCGGGAGCAACAGTGATATCCAGCATTGCAAGCCCTGTTGCCGGAACTCCGGTGAAAGAAACTTCCAAGCCTGTGCTCTTCAACACAGCCGACACCCTAAAGCCAGTGACGTCGTCCGCTACCGTCACACCCCTTTTGATCTTCGATGCAAGAGTCACGTCGGTTGTGTTGTCCTGGGCCAGTTGCCCAGTGTTGTTTCTTCCCCAGCACCACCTCGTGATGCATGCAAAACCGTTCGCCGCTGAACGCCCAACCGTTAAACCATTCGCATTTGTGGCAGATCCACCTCCATTATCAAACTCTTGTGCAGAGTTGTCGGTGACCGAAGTCGGGCGATTGGCATCGACAGTGGCGTTGTTGCCCAATTGACGTGCAGCGTTAGCGCCCCAACAAAAAAGTTCGGGGGTCGCAGCAGCCTCACTGATCGCGCACACAGTTCCTCCGCCAGCAGCCATGCTGTAGACAACGGCGTTCGTAAAGCCTCCAAAGCTGGGGACAGCTGTTGGAGTAAGGACATCGGTTGTTCCACCGTTACCCATTTGACCACTTCCGTTTTCGCCCCAGCACTTAATACTTCCCGCATCGGATGCACAAGTGAAGTCACTTCCCGATGCGATGAATGAGGTGCGGGCGCTTGACGCTGCTCCGCCCGCCAGTCCAGTTGTGACAGGAAGCAGTCTGTTGGTTGTGGTGCCATCACCTAGTTGACC